>NZ_KV788481.1:0-145469 GCF_001807295.1 Corynebacterium sp. HMSC06C06 | reverse complement strand
AGTTACCGCCGACATAAAACAACAAACAACAACTCAATACAGAACCTAGCGCCTGTGCTATCCGAAACAACGGAACAGCACAGGCGCTACTCTTCGTTTTCCCCTATAGCGTTTGGCAGTGCTGTCTCTGTAGTTCGTGTAGTTCATGTAGGTGGTGTGATTCATGGAGGCGATGTGGTTGGAACCGCTTCGTGCCTGTTCTCTGCTTGTTTGCCTGTACGGTAGTTCCTATGACTCAACCCAAGGAACCACGCATCTTCCGCATGGAGTGGAAAGAGATTCATAATGCCTACATCGCTAAGGCGGAGCGGAAGTCCCGCACTAGGGAAGAAGTAGATGAGCTTATTTCGTGGCTTACTGGCTACGATGCAGAGGGTATTATCTCGGCGGGAGAGCGAAGCGTGCGTGAGTTCTTTGATGAAGCACCGGCGCTTAACCCCGACCGTTTCTTGATTACGGGCAGCGTGTGCGGTGTTAAGGTGCAAGAAGTTGAAGACCCTTTGATGCAAAAGATTCGTCAGCTCGATAAGTTGATTGACGAGCTGGCGAAGGGCAAGGCCTTGGAGCAGATTAAGCGTTCAGGCGCTTAACTGCCTCACGAATGACTTCGGGGCGCTTGCAGAACGCGAAGCGTACCTTGTAGCGCCACGGCTCAGGGTTGTCCGTGAAAGCCGCGAGCGGAATAGCCGCAATGCCCTTGGTCACCGGGAGTTGTTTGCAGAACTCGATCCCGTCCATCCCCGTGTGAGAGATATCAGCTACCAAGTAGTAGGTGCCGCGGGTGGCGTGGAGCTTAAAGCCCGCATCCTTTAAACCTTGAGCAAGAATGCCGCGGCATTCGGCGAGCTCGTCGACCATATTGCTCAACCACTCGCGCTCTTCCACCAATGCGTGAGCCACGGCCGGCTGGAACGGAGTGGTGGATACAAAGGTCATGAACTGCTTTGCCTTGATGACGCCATCGAGGAGGTCTGGGTGGGCAATGGCCCAGCCGGTCTTCCACCCGGTCGCATTAAAGGACTTGGCCGCAGAACCAACCTTTACGGTACGGGTTTCCATACCGGGAATACGTAGTAGCTCAACGTGCTCGGCATCATCGAAGGTGAGGTCCTCGTAGACCTCGTCGGAAAGCACGAGCAAGTCATGCTCCACGCAGATATCGCGCAGGCCTTCTAGTGCTGCGCGGCTAAAAACTGAACCGGTGGGGTTATGCGGAGAATTGACGATCACCATCGCGGTCTTATCCGTCACAGCGGCGCGCACAGCATCGACGTCGAGGTCCCAACTTCCTCCGGAAGGCTTGAGCGGGACGGGGACACGGGTGGCGTCGGCAAGCGCAATGGCGGCGGCATATGCGTCGTAGTAAGGCTCCAGCACAATGACCTCTTGGCCCGGCTCCACGAGTCCCAGCACGGTCGCGGTGATGGCCTCCGTTGCGCCCGCGGTGACCACGATGGCGTCGCGTGCAACGTAGTAGTGGTGTGCCAAGGCGTCGATAAGCTCAGGGCATCCCCGCAACGGTGCGTACTGATTGTTGCCCGAGGCGATCTGTTCTTGCGCGATCTCCAGCATGCGTGCCGGCCCGTCGGAGTCAGGGAAGCCTTGACCCAAGTTGACGGCATCATTGTCCACGGCGAGCTGCGTCATGGTGGCGAAGATAGTCTCGCCGAACTGCTGAAGACGTTGAACAGTCATTACAGCACCAATAGGTCGTAACGGGTGGCCTTGACGTCGTTCAGGCGCTTGCGAGCACGGTCAAGGCGTTGCCACTGGTCTTCCGGGATGGACTTGCGTGCCATGGTGACTACCTCAGCATCAGGAGTACCCCACGCAATAGGCATTGGGCTGATCTGCTGCCAGTGGTCCTTGTCGCTGCTGGTGCGCTGACCAGAGACGGCGGCGACTGGAATCTTGGTGCCTACCGTGCGCTTGACACCCGGCACCAATGTCACGGTGCGCAGGCATGCCCCCCAGCGCGGCGGCAGCTTTGGATCGACGTTGGTGTTCACCAGCGCCATGAGCACCATGTCGCGCTCGTTAACCTCAGCCACCACAGCCGGTGCTAAAGGATAGGAATCATAAAGCTTTTGGGCGCTTCCTACCTTGCTAGCGGCAGCAACGCCCACGACAGCTACGAGGATTCCAAACAGCGCAAGGCCCAAAGCCACGGTAAAGCCCCAGGCGGCCTCGACACCGAGGTAGACCGCTACGGCGCCGACGATGAGCAGCAGGCCCATGATGAGGCCCGAGTTGCGCAGGCGCGAAGAATCGCGGAGGAGTTCGTTGTTCTTCTTGGCGTAGGTCTCATCGACCTCGAATCTAAAAATCTTCATAAGAATCACAAGTCTACTTCGTCAACGAGGCGATATGCGTAACCTTGCTCCGCCAAAAATCGTTGACGGTGCAGCGCATATTCCGCATCGATGGAATCGCGGGTCACGAGGGTATAGAACGTTGCTTCCTTGCCGTCAGCCTTGGGGCGTAGTAGGCGTCCGAGGCGCTGGGCCTCTTCCTGTCGGGAGCCAAAGGTACCCGAGACCTGAATGGCAAGGGCGGCCTCCGGCAGATCGATGGAGAAGTTAGCCACCTTGGATACCACAAGGATCAGCAGCTCGCCTTCGCGGAATTGCTGGAAGAGTTTCTCGCGCTTGGCGTTCGAGGTCTTGCCATCAATCACAGGGGCGTTGAGATGCTTGCTCAGCTCCTCGAGCTGATCCACGTAGCCACCGATGATTAGGGCTTGCTGGCCCGCGTGCTGGGCCAGGATCTTGTCTACCGCCCGGTGCTTTGCGCTTGACGACGCCGCGATTCTGTAGCGCTCGCGCGGCTGCGCCGTGGCGTAGAGCATCCGCTCCTCGGGGTCCATGTCCACGCGGACCTCAATGCAGTCTGCGGTGGCTATGTAGCCGGCGGCCTCCAGCTCCTTCCACGGGGCGTCGTAGCGCTTGGGCCCGATGAGCGAGAAGACGTCTCCTTCCATGCCGTCCTCGCGGATAAGCGTGGCCGTGAGCCCGAGGCGACGGCGGGACTGGAGGTCCGAGGTCATGCGGAACACCGGGGCAGGCAGCAGGTGGACTTCGTCGTAGATGATGAGCCCCCAGTCACGGGAGTCGAAGAGCTCCAAGGCGCGGTATTCGCCCTTGGTCTTGCGGGTGACCACCTGGTAGGTGGCGATAGTAATCGGCTTGATCTCTTTCTTCTCGCCGGAGTACTCGCCGATCTCGGACTCGGTGAGCGATGTTCGCCGCAACAGCTCGTCATGCCACTGGCGGCCGGCCACGGTATTGGTCACGAGGATGAGCGTGGTGGCCTGGGCCTTGGCCATGGCGGCCGCGCCCACGATGGTCTTGCCTGCGCCACAGGGGAGGACGACGACGCCGGAACCGCCGGACCAGAAAGAATCTGCGGCGTAGGACTGATAGTCGCGCAACGCCCAGCCTTCCTCCACGAGGGAGACCGGGTGCGACTCGCCATCGACGTAGCCCGCGAGATCTTCGACCGGCCAATTGGCCTTGAGCAGTTCTTGTTTCAGGCGTCCGCGCTCGGAGGGCGGTACGGCAAAAGTGTGATCGTCGATGCGGGCGCCGAGTAGTGCGCTGACTTTCTTGTGGCGGGAGAGCTCCTCGAGGATGGGGATCTCTTCGGATTCTAGGATGAGGCCGTGGGCCGGGTGGGCGTGGAGACGCACGCGGCCGTAGCGCGACATGGTCTCCGCGACGTCGATAAGCAGCGCCTGCGGCACCGGGAACCGGGAGTAACGCTCGAGGACGTCGACAACCTGCTCGGCATCGTGGCCGGCCGCGCGGGCGTTCCAGAGAGCCAGGGGAGTGATGCGGTAGGTGTGCACGTGCTCAGGCGCGCGCTCGAGCTCCGCGAAGGGAGCGAGCGCGATGCGAGCGGCCGCGGCGTCCGCGTGATCGACCTCGAGAAGCACGGTCTTATCTGACTGCACGATGAGTGGGCCTGGCATACGGGATCCTTACTTTTTGACTTAAGACTCGAAAATATTTTGCTGACTTTGGAAGGGAACTTAGACAAGGTGCACTGAGGTGATGCGGTGTAGCGGGAAACGAATCATTGAACCATCGGAACCTGCCGCGTCCACCTGGCCGCCTGCCACGGACAAAGGTTTGACTGTTCTGTTCTTTGAGTTGCCGGTCTTATCCGCATAGACGATGGTGACCTGGCGGCCGCTACGGGCCGCGGCATGCAGGATGTCCAGGCTGGCCTCATCCGCGGCTGCGGGTGCTGTCTCACCACTTGCGAGAAGCGCCGCGGCGACGGAAACAGGATCGGCACTTGGCTTGGCGGCTTTGCGAGGCGCAGGCGTGGGCAGGGCATAGGGTTCGAGGGCCACGCTGAGAGACGCCCCGTTCTCATCCTCGGCGGCAGGTGCCATGCCATGCTCGCGTAGCTTTTCTAGCAAAGGTCCCACGCGCAGCTGAGAGATGGCGACCGTGGGAGCGATTAGACGCAGCTCGGGGACGACGCGCACTGCCATCTCTAGCAAAGCGGGATCCTCGCTGCGTAGATACGCTAGTGCGGGGCCGGAGCGCAGCGTGCCGTGTCGGCGGGAGACATCATTGATGAGGAACTCGAGGGCTTGTGGCACCTCCGAGTGGGCGGCGAAGAAGGCAGTGATGTCCTCCGCCGTCATGCCGACGTCGAGGCCGCGACGAAGAGTTGACTCCGTGATGCGGTACAGGCTGGCCAGCCCCGGTGATTCGAGGTCCGCTAGATCACTTAGCCGGTGATGGGAGGCGGCCTCGAGCGGTCCGGGGACCAAGACCGTGAGGTCGCCTTGGATGATGAAGTAATCCACGGTGTCAGGCGTGAGCGAGTGGGTGGCTGCTGGGTCTAACAGCGCTTGGGTGGCTTGTCCGAGCGCGATGAGGCCGAGCCATTCGGCTTCGTCGACCAAGGCGTCGATGGTGACGGACTTGGTGTGGGTGGCAAACAGCGGGAAGCGGAAACGCAGATCCTCCCAGAATTCCTCTTTGCTTAGAGGAGTGGCGGAGTGCGCGTAGATATCCATGGCGGTTGCGCGATGGCGGGGGAGGCGGTCTTTGGCGGACTCGGGATCGAGCAGTCGGCCCTTCTCCCAGGGCTGCCAGGTGGAGTGCTGCCAGGCGTCGATAAGCACGCGCCACTTATCCGCAAGCGTGGCGTCTAGCCACTCTCGGGCGCCTTGGGTTGGCGCGAGGAAGTTTCCTTCCAAACCTTTGGGCTCACCGCGGCTCAGCAGTCGCGCCGCGAAGCCGAGGCAGACCAAGCGGCGTAACTCGGTCTCGGTGATGGACAACTCCTTGGCCAGGTGTGCTTGGGGACGCACACCGACGGTTTTGTCCTTGAGGAGTTCGATGGGGTGCGCGCCGAGGGCATCGATAAGCTGCTCTAGTTCGCGAACAACTTGGAGTCCTGCGGCGGTGCCGGCGTCGTTAGCTTTGGAATTCGGATTTGGCGTGCCGGCTCGGCCGCTGGGTTCCAGCGGAATGAGTTCGGGGGTGTGGCCCTCGAGGGCACGGCGTGCGGCGCGGGGAAGACGCACCGTGCGGGAGTCCACACGCGTGAGGATTCCTTTGGCGAGCAGGCGCGGGATGGGCCGCGCGGGGTCGGCATTGGGTGCGGCGTCGCGAGTAGTGCCCACTCCGCCGGAAGTGACAAGCGTTTGGAGGATGCGTGCCTCGTCGTCAGGAAGCGCAGCAATTTCCTCGGGTGCAGTGGTGCTTTGGTGCAGCAGGGACCATTCAGTGGGAAGGGCCTGCATGAGACCTGGTGCAAGGCCCACAGTATCTGGATTGGTGGCGTCTGCACTGGTTGTGAATGCAAGACCCCGCTCGAGCAGCTGGGACGTAGCTGCGGGCTTGGTGACAGCGACTTCCTCGAGCTCACCGCCGCGCTCGGCGATGTCCTCAGCGGCTGCCAGCAGCGCAGCGTCGCAGTGCGACAGCGCGAGCGCGAGGGAGGTGCGCAGAGTTAAACGCGTGGCCAACGGGGCAATCCCCGGGGGTAGCGGATTCAGAACATCGCTGCGGTGGGCGAGCAACGTGGCGAGCTGTGTTTGGTCAAGATCTGCCAGCCAGGTGCGGAAATTGAGCGCGGCTGATGGATGCTGCTGAGGAGGGGTCATGGTGGCACACAAGTTTAGTGGGTAATTGAGTTACTTTTTGCGCCGGGGTTTGGAATAATAAGTACTATGTCGAATCAGAAGAATGGCTTCGTGTCCCCGGCTTGGCCGAAGAACGAAAATCGCGAGCACGCAATCACTGAAATCTACGCGCCGTTCGCTGGTGCATCCAGCCCATACGGTGACGATCTTGTCCTGCCGATGCCGGCGGAGAAGCTCAACTACGTGCACCCATACACCCGCGTCAACCGCTAAACAAAGCACTAGCCGCGTGCCTAACAGGGCTAAAACGCAAGAGACTCCCTGCCACCTCGAATGACGAGGACTGGCAGGGAGTCTTTGTATGAAACGCGTTGCGTTGGCGCTTCGTGTTACTTCTTAGAGGTTGCCGACCAGCTGGGCAATCGGGTCAATGAAGTTACGGTTTGCGGAGTAGAACGCGTTGAAGTCGTGGCGGTTTGCCTTGTACTGGTTAGCGAACTCAACCGGGATGGACAGTCCGTACTTAGCGGCGGTGTCCTCAACAAGTGCGTAGAGAGCATCAACAGCGAGCTCGTCGGATGGCTGTGCGGCAGCCTGCTTTACTGCAGCCGGTGCGGCTGCCGGAGCAGCAGGAGCTGCGTCTAGGTTACGCGGGGTAGCAGCGGAGTTCAGGCCGAGGGAAGCGGAGCAAGCTGGCCATGCGCCCCAACCCTGCGATGCGAGGACCTTCTCTGCAATTGCGATCTGCTGCTCGCGGGTTGCCTGGTTTGCGGTCGGTGCGTACTGGCCGCCACCGAATGCGGACCAGGTCTGGCCGGAGAACTGCAGGCCGCCGTAGTAGCCGTTGCCGGTGTTGATTGCCCAGTTACCGCCGGACTCGCAACCTGCGAGGCGGTCCCAGTCAGAATCCGGCGCTGCGGATGCGGTCGGTGCCATGATGGCGGCAGCTGCACCGAAAGCGACGGTGGAAGCTGCGAACTTGGTAGCGAACGAGTTGTTCTTAGCGGAGTGGCGTCCCATGAAAGTATTCCTCTTCTCTAGATTTCTCGCGCCCACGTTGTGCCCAGTCCGGCAAATAAAATGTTTTTGAAAGCGTTGTGCACAAATATCGGCCGCCGCGAGTAAGCCCGGACTGTGTGTGGGGCGAGACTTCCTCGCTGGCGACCAAGTGCCTGCGTCAAACAGTAACGGTTTATAACGAAATAGTCACGTAATCAGCCCGGAATGGCGGGCATGTGTAGAAATCTCGCTCCATTTCCGCAGGTCGCGGCGAAAATGTGAATTAGATCACCCGTGTAACGTGTGTTGTTTATGTGGCAGCAACTTCAAAAGTTGTGTCGAAAGGGTTAATATATATCTCTTTATTGCCCCCGAGAAAGAAAGCGAGTAGGGCACGTGCCAATCGGCAAAGTTAAGTGGTTTGATGCTGACAAGGGCTTCGGCTTTGTGAGCAACCCCGGCGATGAGGACGTCTACGTCGGTCGTAACGTACTGCCCGAAGGCGTCGATGAACTGGTCCAGGGCCAGCGCATCGAGTTCGACTTCGCAGCCGGCCGTCGCGGCCCCCAAGCCTTGCGCGTCAAGGTTCTGGATTCCCCGCGTCGCCGTACTCCTTCCCGCAAGCCAGAAGAACTATCCAGCATGCTCTCTGATGTTATGACGCTCCTGGAGACCCAGGTCCAGCCAGTGCTGGCCCAGGGCCGTTACCCAGAGCGCAAGACCGGCCGCCAGGTCGCAGAGATCCTGCGTGCTATTGCCAAGGACCTCGATAGCTAGGCGCATAAGGGACACTAAGGACGTCAGCAACAAAGAGTGCGGGCCCTTCCTTAAACCCCTCGACGAGATAGTTGAGGGTAGGAAGGGCCCGCACTTTTTTGTGCGCTGGGGCGTTATGTGGCGCTACTTTTTGGCAGCAGTGGGCTTGCTTGTGGGAGCGGTGGATTCGCTTGCAGGAGCAGCGGTCTTGGTGGCTTCCGCGAGGTCTTCCTCGGACATCGTGGACAGGGACCACACCGTGCTAAACGGTGCTTCTTCGCCCTTGGCGTCGGTGCCCAGCATCAGTGCAGAGATTTCAACGACCATCAGGCGTGGGCGTTTGCCCTTGGAAGCGGCAATTGGGTCGACGGAACCCATGACGTCGACAGTGCTCGTCTCATTAGCGCCGTGGATGGTCTCATCGTTCGCGGCAGGATCATCATAAATTGTCAGAATGCGCCACTCGTTTGCTGAGACCGCTTCGGGGATCTCCAGGTGAAGGGTGTCGTTTTCACCGACGGTGAGGTTGGGGGTCTCGCCCTCCGGGCAGTCCGTGCCAATCTCGCAGACCATGTACGGCGCTACCTCGAGGGATTGATCGCCCACGCTGGCCTTAATCTTCACGTCCTTGGGATCCGGGCCGGGGCGGCTGTTCCACCAGTTCTGGAACAGAACTACGGACACCACAATTACTGCCACCGCGATGATGAGCGCCAACAGCTGCAGCAGTGACTTCTTCCTTGCTTCCTTACGGGTTGCCATGGCAAAAAATCCTACTCGAACGTCACGCGATACAGATCAACCCACCGCTTGCCGGTGATCCAGTACTCATTCGTCCCAGGTATATGGGCGATTCCGTTGAGCACATCATTGATGGATGTGGGGCCATTTTCGTTGAGCCCGGAGGCATCAATCACTGCCGTAACCGCGCCAGACTGTGGGTCGATGCGCAGAATATCCTCGCTCATCCAGACGTTGGCGTAGACATTGCCGTCCACGCATTCCAGCTCGTTGATCTTCTCCACCGGCTGGCCTTCCAGCGTCACGTCGGTGCGTGGTGCTACTTCCTCGAAGGTCTCCGGATCGAGGTGGCGCAGCTGCGAGGAGCCATCGGACATGATGAGCTGCGTCTTGTCTGCGCCCAAAGCGCACAGTCCCCAGCCCTCACCTTCGTAGGTCGCGCGGCCGACCTCCTCGAGAGTCACCGGGTCGCGCTTGACCGCCTGGCCAGCCTTCCAGGTCAATTGCCAGATGGCATCGGAAGTCTGCGCGATGCCTTCACCAAAGTATTCGGCGGGCAGCGAAACCTCTTGTGTGGCTTCTTCCGCGCCGGGTTTCACACGCATCAATCGGGACTGGCCGTATAGTCCAGTGCCCACCAAGAGGTTGCCGTCTGGGTCGACTTCGAGTCCTTGGGTAAACGTGTTCGGGATCATCTTGGTGTGTTCTTTCACGGAGACCTTGAGGTGCTCTACGGCCTCACCAGCCTCCTCACCTTTTTCACTGGAGGCAGGGGAGGCGCTGGTTGCTTCATCGGGGTTTGCGGGTGCATCGTTTGAGCAAGCGGCCAGAGCCCCCACGGTGCCGAGCGCTGCTGTGAGGGCCGTAATGCGGGATGGAAAAGACGTAATGAAAGAACCCATGCATGTTATTGTGCCTGATGTCGTGGATAATGTAGTGCGTGTCTAAGCAAAAACAGCCAACGAACCCTCTTCTCACCGATATGGCAGTACGCATCGCCCGCGCAGCCGTGGACGAGGTAGGCGAGGGCGGCGTCGGAAAGCACCGTGGCGTCGCCGGAGTCGGTCGCAACGTTGCTACCCACCGCTTCGAGGCTGACATGCCCGGCTACCCAGGGTGGGAGTGGCAGGCCGTCGTGGCGTGTGCAGAGGGCTCTCGATTTGTCACGGTCAATGAGGTTGCGCTGGTGCCTGGACAACAGGCGCTGCAGGCGCCGGAATGGGTTCCTTACACCGACCGCGTGCGGCCAGGCGACCTAGGACCGGGTGACCTCATGCCGCCCGCGCTTGACGACGACCGCCTAGCTGATGGAAAGCTCTCCGCTACGGGTCTGGAGCGCGCTAAGAATAGGTGGCGCACCGGAGCCTTTGGCCCTAATACGGATATGGCTTCGCAGGCTCCGCTGCAGTGTAAAACGTGCGCGTTTTATCTCGAATTGATGCCGAGTTTTGGCGTGTGTGCCAATGAATACTCTGCCGATGGCCGTGTGGTGCACGCCACCTATGGCTGTGGTGCGCACTCAGAAACGAAAGTTCGGGAAGAGGGATCCGTCACGGAAATTGCTTTCGATGACGAAAGACCTATCTACTAGCGCATTCATGGTTTGCTTTCTTTAGCTCTAAAGGTAAGACTAGGCCAGTAAAATTAAATCCTCCTGGCACTAGGTAAAGGGGCTCTCTTAAGCGATGAACGCAGCTCTCGATCGATATTTCAAAATCTCTGAACGCGGTTCCACCGTGGGGACTGAGATCCGCGCTGGCGTGGTCTCCTTCTTCGCGATGGCCTACATCATCCTCCTCAACCCGCTGATTCTGGGCACCGCACCGGACTCCGCCGGACACACGCTCGGCGTCCCACAGGTGGCCGCAGCTACCGCGCTGATCGCGGGTATCATGACCATCGCTTTTGGTGCCATCGCTCGCTACCCGTTCGCCATGGCTGCGGGCTTGGGCATGAACACCTTCGTGGCCGTCACCATGGTCTCTACCAAGGGCCTGGAGTGGAAAGAAGCCATGGGCCTCGTGGTCATCGAGGGTATCATCATCGTCTTGCTGGCCATCTCCGGCTTCCGCCAGGCTGTCTTCGATGCCATCCCGGCTTCGATGAAGGCTGCCATGGGCGTGGGTATCGGCATGTTCATCGCCATCATCGGCTTTGTGGACGGTGGCTTTGTCACCCGTGTTCCTGACGCAGCGCACACCACCGTTCCGGTGGGCTTGGGCATTAACGGCTCGATTGCTACCTGGCCTGCTTTTGTCTTCGTAGTAGGTCTTATCATCTGTGCCTTCATGGTTATCCGCAAGGTCCGCGGAGGACTGTTCTTGGGCATCGTGATCACCACCATCATCGCCATGATTCTGCAGGCTATTTTTGGTTCTGAGGATTGGGGCATGGCAACGCCTGAGATGCCCGGCTCCTTGGGCGGCGCACCAGACCTATCCATTGTTGGAGAAGTCAGCCTGGTGGGTGCCTTTACCAAGCTGGGCGTTGTGGCGACTGTGCTGCTTATCTTTACCCTGTTGCTGACCAACTTCTTCGACGCCATGGGCACCATGAACGGTCTGGGCAAGCAGGCTGGTTTGGTCGATGAGAACGATAATCTTCCGGACATGCGCACCGCGCTGGTTGTGGAGGGCGCCGGTGCAGTTGCCGGTGGTTTGGGTTCGGTTTCCTCGAACACAGTCTTTGCTGACTCCGCGGCGGGCATCGGTGATGGTGCCAAGACCGGTCTTGCCAACATCACCACGGGCGTCATCTTCTTGCTTGCCATGTTCCTGACCCCGCTCTACGAGATCGTCCCAATCGAGGCTGCCGCCCCGGTTCTGGTTATCGTCGGTGTGATGATGGCCAGCCAGCTCAAAGACATCGAGTGGACCAAGATGGAGGTCGCCATCCCGGCATTCCTGACCATCGTGGTCATGCCGTTTACCTACTCCATCGCTAACGGCATCGGTGTAGGCTTCATCGCCTTCGCTTTGATGTCCGCTTTTGCCGGTAAGGCAAAGCAGGTGCACTGGATTATGTGGCTGATTGCCGCGCTCTTTGTTGTCTACTTCGGAATGACTCCAATTACTAACGCGCTAAGCTAGCGTGCATGCGTGAAGTAATTTCTGACCCTTTAGACCCTCGTCTTGACGACGTCCGCGACTTAAATAAGTCGGACAAGTCAGGCGAGGGTCTAGTCATTGCCGAGGGTCACCTCGTGGTCTCCCGTCTCGCGGAGTCTCGTTTCCCTCTGCGCTGCATCGTAGGGTTTGGTTCCAAGCTCGACGCTTACGTCGAGGAGTACGGCGATCCAGGCTGCCCTATGTACGAGGTGACTAGGGAGACGCTCGCGCAGGTGGCGGGCTTTGACATGCACCGTGGCTTGGTAGCGGCAGCTGACCGCGCGGCGGAGCCGACTCTGGAGGAAATCCTGCGCACTGCGAAGACAGTGGTGGTGCTCGAAGGGGTGGGAGACCACGAGAATATCGGTGCCATCTTCCGCAATGCGGCGGGAATGGACGTCGACGCCGTGCTCTTAGGATCGGGCGCTGCGGACCCGCTATACCGCCGTTCCGTGCGCGTGTCCATGGGGCATGTTCTGCGTCTCCCCTTCGCTCACCTGGATGGCGGTTACACCACGTGGCAGCGATCCTTGCAGGCGCTTCGAGACGCCAATTTTCGCCTTGTTTCGCTGACCCCTCACCCAGAGGCGGTGCACCTGGCGCAGGCGTTGCACGGCGCTGAGAAGGCGGCTCTCCTGGTCGGTGCGGAGGGACCGGGCCTTACCGAACACGCAATGAAGGCCACCGATGTGCGTGCCCGCATACCGATGGCCCCTGGAACCGATTCTTTGAATGTGGCCACCTCTGCGGCCATTGCGTTCTACGAACGCCAGCGGTCCCGAATCGACTTCGAGGTCTGACGGACGTAGTCGCTCACGAGGCGACCCAAACGCTTGGCAGTCTTGAGGATCTCCTCGCCGGTGGATTCCGGCTCGAGGTCGTGGTCTTCGTAATCGTCGTAGTCATTGAACCCAAGCTTCGACACGGAAGCCGATGCTAGGTCGCCAAGGCTGCGCTTGTGTTGCGGCTTGGCTACTTTGGGTTCTGGGCGCCCGTCGGTGGCATAGCCCACCACGTCCAGGTCAGGGCCATCGGTGTTGACGTCGATGCCGAGCCAATAAGATTGCGCTGCCTCCATGATGCCGCGTGGCTCAAATGGCAAGGAGATGCCGCCCACGGGCTCGTATTTCTCGCCAGCCCAGTACGGCGCCTCGAAAGGCTCGGGTAGGCCCGTATCTTCCATGACGTTGAAGCGAGTGCCGCACAGGCAGCGCTTTAGGCTGCCGGCAGTCCAGTGGGCGAAGCCGGCGTAGCCGGTGCCTTCTTGAGTAGCGAAGGCATAGATTTCCAGGGCAGGTACCGCGTTGAGGAGGCTGTCCGGAAGCTGGGAGAGCACCAGCTGGTCCTCTTCGATTACGGTCTGCACCACAGTCACGCCAGGGTATCCGCCGATGTAATACTCGCTATCGCCAGCTTGGGCAGAGCGGTTTAGCGGGAACTGGCCGATGGGGGTCACGGGCAGCTTGGGGTTGAGCTGTGCCAAAAACTTTCGCCCAAAGCCGCGGTCAGCTTTGGGTTCGGTGCGCAAGATTGCGGCAGGGTCTTCCGCGGTGACGTACCAGAGAGTGAGAACAGGTTTATGGTTCACGACAAACTACTCGCTTAACTCCTAGCGCTGATGTTTAGGCACTCGATTCCCGTGCGGCTTACTCGCGCGGGCGCTTGGTGTTGGAACGCACTCCCAGCAGGACGTCCTCCCAACGCGGCGTCACAGCGCGGCGGCGACGGCTCTTTGGCTTGGGCTCGGCTGATGGGTTCTGTAGGAAATCCTCGTCAGCGGCATCGGCATCGGAACCAGCGGTGGTGCCAGCGTCCTTGTTGCTATCCGGTACTGCCGGGATGTCGTCGCGCGTGATCTCGGAAGCTGCGTCTTCGTCTGCGTCGGCTGCTGAATCTAGGTCAGGTGCAGATGCGGTGGGGACTACGGTCGGCGCGGTGAAGTCGGTGATGTTGGTGATGTTGGTGACTCCGATTGGGGCGTCGCCGTCGATCGCCTTGTCGTAGCGCTCGCCGCGTCCCACGGACGTCAAGGAGCGAACCGGCTGCACGAAGTCCGGGTCGGTGAGATCTGCGGCGACAGAGTTGCGTGCCTCAACTGTGGCAGGGGAAGACATAGTCTGCTTGAAGGTCCACTCTGCCTCGTTCTCAGACAAGCCAGCTTTCCAGGTGATGCGAACTACCCAGGGTTCGCCCTGGTGGCGGTAGGCATCCCAAGTAGCTTCAGAAAGTGAGTGGCCGCGGGCTGCGAAGGCGGTGGCCAGAATCTCCCACAAAGTGAGCTTGGCTGGGCCATCTTCGCGTACTGGGTGAGCCTGCTTGGCAATCTCGGCGATGCGTGCGCGCTCCAATAGGACAGGGTGTGCAAAAGGCTCGATGCGGGATTCCGGAGCACCGATTTCCTCAGCGATCTCGGCTGCGGAGGCACCAGCGCGGATACGGGTCTGAATCTCTGCGGGGCGTAGGCTAATTGCGTGCGGACGCGACTCGTTGTGGTCGCGAGAGGAGCCGCCAGAAGTGTGCGACGAAGCCGCGGAAAGCGACGGGCGACCCATGTCAACAGCAGGCTGGGAATCGGAAGAACCAGCTGCGCTTCCTGCAGTGGAGTCTGCATCAGCAGAATCCGCGGACTCGGTCTCAGCGGTATCCGCGGTGTCGTCGGGATGCGACTCTGCGGCTACGGAAGAGGAGGAAGGAAGGCTGGAAATGCTGCCCCAGGAATCTTCTTCGGGCTGTGGAGCGTGCAGAATCTCGCGGAGGTCATCCGTTACTGCGAGGAAGAACTCTTCGCCTTCCTCAGTCTGCATGACCAAAGAAGTAGTGGTTGAGTCGCTTTTTGCGAGGAAGAGCTCGCGCATTGAGGGCGCTCCTTTTGCTTGTCGACGGATTCGATCGATACCTCATAACAGTTATTAGATTGAAGCCGAAGCATAAGCCTTAGCGGTTTGTGGGACGGACATCAATGGCCAATGCATTGTTATTAAGGCAGTCAGGCGTACCCCAAAGAGTACGTGTGATGGAATCCACTTTAACCCAGAAATGCCCCGTGCTCGGGGAGGAACGCGGGGCATGTTGGCTCTAGTGCAGGCTGTATTTAGCGGTTGTCCAGCACGTAGTCGATGGCCTGAGTGAGCTTGGCGACGTCCGCCGGGTCGATCGCCGGGAACATTCCGATGCGCAGCTGGTTGCGGCCCAACTTGCGGTACGGTTCAACGTCCAAGATTCCATTCGCACGCAGCGTCTTTGCCACGGCTGCTGCATCGACCGAATCATCGAAGTCGATGGTGCCAACTACCAGCGAGCGACCTGCAGGATCAGCAACGAATGGGGTTGCTTCGCTGCGGCCTTCGGCCCAGTTGTAGAGGATGCTCGAGGATTGCGTGGTGCGGGCAACCATCGCGTCCAAGCCGCCCTGCTCGTTCATCCACTGAACCTGGTTCTCCAGCATCAGCAAGGTAGAGACTGCCGGGGTGTTGTAGGTCTGGTTCTTGCGGGAGTTATCCACGGCGGTCTGCAGGTTGAGGAAGGCCGGGATGAAACGATCAGAGGCGTTGATCTTCTCGATACGCTCCAGTGCGGCAGGGGAGACTGCAGCGAGCCAGATGCCGCCGTCCGAAGCGAAGCATTTCTGAGGGGAGAAGTAGTAGACGTCAGCATCGGCCATGTTCACTGGCAGGCCGCCTGCGCCGGAGGTGGCGTCGATGACGACCAGCTGATCGGCGTTGTCCGGATTGGGGCGCACGACGTTGACCATGGCGCCGGTAGAAGTCTCGTTGTGAGCCCAAGCGAAAACGTCGGCGCCTTCAGAGTTGGCCTCGCGAGGATCTGGGGCGGTGCCAGCCAGGTAATCGTTAATGATGGGCTCATCGAGCCATGGGGCTTTGGAACTTGCCTTGGCAAACTTTGAAGAGAACTCGCCATAAGTCAGGTGGGCGGACTTCTTCTCGATTAGACCAAATGTTGCTGCGTCCCAAAAAGCAGTGGCGCCACCGAGGGATAAAATGATCTCGTAACCGTCAGGCAAAGAGTAGAAATTGCTCAAGCCCTCGCGGATGGAACCGACCACATTTTTAACGGCGGGCTGGCGGTGAGAAGTGCCGATAATGGTCTCCGCGGCATTGGAAATTGCCTCAATTTGGGCGGGGCGAACCTTGGACGGTCCGCATCCAAAACGGCCGTCGGAGGGGAGTAGATCTGCAGGCAGGACGAGTTCTGTGTTGGTCATGCGGGATAGTGTAGCCCAATTTCGATTGGTCTATTGGTGGAAGTTGAAAATACCTGATGTTGGCAGCGTCACAACTTTTGATAAAGTGTGAAGAGATTTAAAGGTTCTTGCCGGCATGAATCCGGCGTTAAATGTTGAGAAAGGATCAACAAGTGGCTTCTGAAGACAACAAGGTTGTTCTCCACTACCCAGGTGGCGAGTACGAGATGGACATTAAGCAGTCCACCGAAGGCGACTCTGGTTTTGATATTGGCAAGCTTCGCAATGAGACGGGTCTCGTTACCTTTGACCCGGGCTACGCAGCCACCGGTTCCACCGAGTCCAAGATCACCTTCATTAATGGTGAGGAGGGCATTCTTCGCCACCGCGGTTATGACATCGCTGACCTGGCAAACAACGCCACCTTCAACGAGGTCTCTTACCTCTTGATCAAGGGTGAGCTGCCAAACCAGGAGCAGCTGGCCGAGTTTAATAGCGAGATCCGTCACCACACCTTGCTGGATGAGGACTTTAAGGCACAGTTCAACATCTTCCCGCGTAACGCGCACCCGATGGCCGTTCTGGCTTCCTCGGTTAACATTCTTTCCACCTACTACCAGGACCAGCTCGATCCGCTGGATGAGGGGCAGCTCGATAAGGCTACCGTTCGCCTCTTGGCAAAGGTGCCAATGCTGGCTGCATACGCATACCGTGCATCGCAGGGTAAGCCTTACATGTACCCGGATAACAAGCTGAACGCTCGCGAGAACTTCCTGCGCATGATGTTTGGTTACCCAACTGAGGAGTACGAGGTTGACCCAGTTGTCTCCAAGGCCCTCGATAAGCTGCTTATCCTGCACGCTGACCACGAGCAGAACTGCTCCACTTCCACCGTCCGCATGATTGGTTCTGCTCAGGCAAACCTCTTCGTTGCTATTGCTGGTGGCATCAACGCTCTGTCCGGCCCTCTGCATGGTGGTGCAAACCAGGCCGTTCTGGAGATGCTGGATGATATCCAGAAGAACAACGGTGGTGACGCAACTGACTTCATGAACCGCGTGAAGAACAAGGAAAAGGGCGTTCGCCTGATGGGCTTCGGCCACCGCGTGTACAAGAACTACGACCCACGCGCGGCCATCGTCAAGGAGACTGCACACGAGATTCTCGAGCACCTCGGTGGCGACCCAATGCTGGATCTGGCAATGGACCTCGAGAAGATCGCTCTCGAGGACGATTACTTCGTGTCCCGCAAGCTGTACCCGAACGTCGACTTCTACACCGGTCTTATCTACCGTGCGATGGGCTTCCCAACCGACTTCTTCACCGTACTGTTCGCAATCGGCCGTCTCCCAGGCTGGATTGCGCAGTACCGTGAGCAGCTGGAATTCAACACCAAGATCAACCGTCCGCGTCAGATCTACACCGGTGAGACCCTGCGCAAGGTTACCCCGCGCGCGGAGCGTGCATAAGCACTCCACTTTCTGCACTCTAGTTGCGCGATTGGGGGGGGGCTTGTGTTGTCTAGCTTGAGCTAGACGACGAGGCCCGTAAATCGTCCTAGGGTGCACAAATGAAGCCGAATTGCAGTTGAACCCGTATACTGGGAACACTGTGGTTCGGCTTTTATCGTTCTGACTAACCCGATTCTCACCGTGAGGCGGGAAGAAGGTTGGGTGTCGAACCTATAAAACAAACGTTTCCCAAGGAGGATTTTCCCCAATGGATAAGCCCGTAATTGAGGCTCATACTGAGCCGGCCCCGACTGAGCTGGTTATCGAGGACATCGTCGTTGGCGATGGCGCAGAGGCACAGCCGGGTGGCTTCGTAGAGGTTCACTACGTGGGCGTCTCGTACGAGGATAACCAGGAGTTCGACTCTTCCTGGGGCCGTGGCCAGTCCATCGAGTTCCCGCTGACCGGTCTCATCGCCGGCTGGCAGGAAGGTATCCCCGGCATGAAGGTCGGCGGTCGCCGCAAGCTCATCATCCCGCCGGAGAAGGCTTATGGCCCAGCCGGCGGTGCGCACCCACTCGCTGGTCGCACCTTGGTCTTCGTTATTGACCTTATTCGCGCCTAAGACAGTTCTCTTTTACCCCGTCTGTCATCATCGCAAGATGATAGCTTGCGGGGTTTCTAATCACCTAAGCCTTCTTGGCCCATTGCATGGGAATCTCGTGCACAATGGAGACATGAGTGTCCCATTTATTTCTTTTAATGATGACCGTGAGATGCCGCAGCTGGGTCTCGGAACCTACAAGATGACCGGCGATGAGTGCATCAACGCCGTACGCGAGGCAATTGACCTCGGCTACCGTCACTTTGACACCGCGACCCTCTATGAGAACGAAGCTGAGCTGGGGCAGGCGCTTAACGACGCCATGCGGGCCGGCGACGTCACGCGCGACGAGCTCTTCATCACCTCCAAGGTCTGGCACGATAGCCACGGTGCCAACAAAGTTGATGCGGCCTTCAGTGAATCCCTCAAGAAGCTGCAGCTGGATTACCTGGACCTCTACCTTATTCATTGGCCATGGCCGCAAGGTGGGCTGTACGTAGAGACCTTCGAAGAGATGGCTCGTTTGCAGGGCATGGGACAGATCGCATCCATTGGTGTTGCGAACTTCTACGAAGAGACCCTGCAGGAACTCATCGCCCGGACTGGCATCGTGCCAGTCCTCAACCAGGTGGAGCTGCACCCAGGCTTCACGCAGCCGGAACTGCGTGAGTTCCACAACGAACATGACATTGTCACCGAGGCTTGGTCGCCGCTTGCTAGGGGAGAGGTAATCAACAACCCTGACGTTAAGGCTGTTGCCGCGAAGCATGAGGCAACGGCAGGTCAGGTCGCCATTGCCTACCTGCTGGCCAAGGGAATCTCCGTTATCCCTAAGTCGCGTAAGCGCGAGCGTTTGGTTGAAAACCTCGCTGCTGCGGAGCTCGAACTTAGTCGTGATGATATTGCTGTCCTTGATGGCCTTGAGGTCGGGGGAGACGGTAGCGGACGCTTGTACAAGGACCCGCGCGAGTTCCCTGGCTAAAGCGTGCGATAGACCTGCAGTGGCAGTGTGAGGCGGTAGCGCCTCACACTGCCACTTTTGCTTTTCAAGGAGACTGCGATCTTTGCCACACCTTGATTCACAAAATTTGCAATGTGTAGTTCTTTCGATTTTGGGGGTACTTTGCTAATTGTTAACTCTGCAGGTAAGGGCACTTAAAGGGGGTGGCTAAGTCTTGCGAATTCAAATTTTCTTGGCAAGATTTACAACCTTGCAATGTGAGTTGGGTAACTTACTTTTCAGACGAAACGTGATGAATGCCACCGCATCCATTCAAGGATTCTCTTCAACCCTGGGTGGTTTCGCGAGGGCAGGGTCACGCTCGTGAATGACATTTTGTGAAATAGGACAACCCACAAGGAGAGCGCCATGAGTAACTCACCTGCCTCGATTCCTACCCGTCGCGAACCGACGGCGCAGGAGTTCATCGAGATGCGCGACAGTGCGCAGTTTAAAGAGTTGCGCGGAGCTTACCGCAACTTCACCTTCCCGATGACCATCGCCTTTTTCGTGTGGTACGTCGTCTACGTCCTCGCTGCAGTCTTCGCCCCAGGCTTTATGGGCACCGAGCTCGGCGGCGGCTGGAACGTAGGACTCGTCTTCGGTATCGCCCAGTTTGTGACCACCTTCGCGATTACCTGGATTTACGTTAAATACGCAAACAAGAACATCGAGCCGCGTTCGGCCGCTATCCGTGAAGCATTGGAGGGCTAAAGATGCTGACTTACAACCTCGCTGCAGAAACTGCAGACTCGGCTGCCGGCAACCCGGTACTCAACATCGCTGTGTTCGGCGCCTTCCTCGTTATCACCATGTGGGTGGTTCTGCGAGCGGGCAAGTCCACTAAGGAAGCCTCTGACTTCTACACCGGCGGTGGTTCTTTCTCCGGGCGCCAGAACGGTCTGGCAATCTCCGGTGACTACCTCTCCGCGGCTTCCTTCCTCGGCATCGTCGGCGCGGTGGCGCTGACCGGTTACGACGGATTCCTCTACTCCGTAGGCTTCTTCGTGGCCTGGCTGGTCGCGCTGATGCTCGTGGCCGAGCCAATGCGTAACGTTGGCCGCTTCACCATGGCGGACGTTTTGTCCTTCCGCCTGAAGCAGCGCCCAGTTCGCGTGGCTGCGGCTATCTCCACGCTGTTTGTTTCTCTGTTCTACCTCATCGCTCAGATGGCCGGTGCAGGCTCCCTGGTTTCCGTTCTGTTGGACATCCATGACTTCACCTGGCAGGCAGTCGTCGTCGGCATCGTCGGCATCCTCATGATCGTCTACGTTCTCGTCGGCGGTATGAAGGGCACCACCTACGTCCAGATGATCAAGGCTGTCCTGCTGGTTACCGGCGTCGTGGCAATGTGCGCCATGACCTTCTTCGCCATCAAGGGCGGCTTCAGCACCTTGTTCTCTGACGCTATCGACATGCACGCTGGCTCCGACTACATCAAGGAGAAGGGCTACGAGGCCTCCCAGATCATGGAGCCAGGCCTGAAGTATGGCAAGTCCCTCACCACCAAGCTTGACTTCATCTCCCTGGGTATCGCTCTGGTCCTCGGTGTTGGCGGCCTGCCACACGTTCTGATGCGCTTCTACACCGTGCCTACCGCAACTGAGGCTCGTCGTTCCGTTACCTGGGCCATCGTCATCATCGGTGCTTTCTACCTGATGACCCTCATCCTGGGCTACGGCGCTGCTGCACTGGTTGGTCCGGACCGCATCCTCGCCGCACCGGGCGGCGCGAACGCCGCGGCACCGCTGCTAGCGCTGGAGCTGGGTGGCTCTGTATTCATGGCAGTCATCTCCGCAGTGGCCTTCGCTACCGTTCTGGCCGTCGTTGCAGGTCTCGCCATCACCGCTTCCGCGTCCATCGCACACGACGTCTACCACTCCGTCATCCGCAACGGCGAGTCCACCGAGGCTGAGCAGGTTCGCGTCTCCCAGATCACCGTCGTGGTCCTCGGCATCGTGTCTATCATCCTGGGCATCCTCGCAATGACTCAGAACGTCGCCTTCCTGGTCTCCCTTGCCTTCGCAGTGGCTGCGTCTGCAAACTTGCCGACCATCCTGTACTCCCTGTACTGGCGCCGCTTCAACACCGCAGGTGCTGTGGCCTCCATGTACACCGGTGTTATCTCCTGCTTGCTCCTCATCTTCTTCTCCCCGGCAGTATCCGGTACCGAGACCTCGATGTTCCCGAACGCAGACTGGGCACTGTTCCCGCTGTCCTCGCCAGGCATCGTCTCCATCCCGCTGTCCTTCCTGGCTGGCTGGATTGTCTCCCTGATGACCCCGCCGGACAACTTCGAAGAGCTCTCCGCTGAGATGGAAGTTCGCTCCCTGACCGGCGTTGGCGTTGAGGCACCAGTCGACCACTAAAGCACACAAGGCACTGCAGTACTATCTAGACCGTGCTTAGTTCTTTTCTAGAAACGAAGGCGGCTCCGATGAGGTTCGGGGCCGCCCTCGCCGCGTTTTCAGTCGCCGGCTCGCTGCTCGTCGCCTGCACACCCGCAGATGAGCGCGCAGCGCAGGAGAAGGGGGCGTCGTCAAGCGCTGCTGCAGCACGTGCCACCGAGCACGAGAAGGGTGACGCGGACCTGAATGGGCAGCCTGATTCGGTGAGCCAATTCCTAGGTGGCGAAGACCACCAGCAACTGAGCTACTACCGCGTGGGGGACGGCATGCGGATGGCCACCAAGAACGAGCATGAGCCGCGTCCTGCGCTCAGCCTCATCAAGCTCTACATCGCTACCTATGTGTTGGAAGAGGGCTCTTTCAATGACAAGTACGAAGCCCTGGACATGATTGCGAACTCTTCCGATACCAGCGCGGAAGACCTCTTTAACAAGTACCCGAAGTCCATTGATGCCATTGCCAAGGAATACGGCCTTTTGAACACCAAGGCCGGGGATAAGTGGGGTACCTCGGTGACGTCGACCTATGACGTCGTGCGCTTTGTTGTGCAGCTGTTGGAAGACGACCCTACACACCCTGTTCTTGTGGCGATGGCCCACGCCGATCCCGTCTCGGAGGACGGTTACGAGCAAGACTACGGCACCGCCAAGCTGCAGAACGTGGTGGGAACAAAGTGGGGCTGGTCGAATGATAAGACTCTGCACTCCTCAGTTTCCTTCGGCAGGAACTTCGTGGTGGCGGCCTCTGTCACCGGCAGCGCCGATGATCTCACCAAGTTTGTGAAGTCTGAGGTCACCGCGGAAAACCTTCGCGAGGGCACCACCCGTTTCCATAAGTCCCTGAGTGGGGAAGAAATAGAGACGACCACGGCATCGAAGACGACGATCACCGTAACCTCCACCGCGAAGAAGGACTCTGACAAAGCGGATAAGTCCTCGAGCGCTAAGCAGGAGCCTTCCGAATCGAAGGAGGAAACCTCTGCAAAGCAAAGTGGGGATGATAAGAAAAAGCCCGCGCCATCGGCACGGGCTAAAGCGACGTCGTCAACCTCGCAGACTTCTACTTCATCGCGTTCTGCAAAGTAGAAATCAGGTCAACGGCTCCCTTGACCTGTTCTTGGGATACGGACGAGCCTCCAATGCGGATGCCGTTGGCGTCAACGCGCGGTATCGTAACGCCCGGGGCCATCGACTCCACCTGGGAGCTCAACGCACCTAGTGCGTCTGAGGAGCCTGCCGGAATCGACGGCGCGGGTGCCGGGGTAGCAGTTCCTGGCTTGGATGGCGCAGCCGGTGCTGGCGCTGCCTGGCCGGGCGTCCACTGACCCCAGTCGCGTGCGTAGACGTGGTTGATATCCACGGTCACGCCATCTACCACGCGCTGCGCGGAGCCCGGCAGCTGGTGGATGGTGGTGCGTGGGTGGATCTTTCCACCTGAACCCCAATCGTGCATCCAGTAGAAGGAGCCGATGCGGTCCTGCACGCACCACTCGATGGTGTTGTAGTTTCCGTAAACGCCGGTCTGGTAGCCCGCCGCGGAAAGCAGCTTGGAGAAAGCCTGCAGGTAGGGCTTGATCTGCTGGTCGTACTGCGCGCGGGTGGGGTTGTCATCGATGGCGATGTAGATCGGGCGGTTGGTTGGGCCGCCCGCAGCTTTGTGGATGGCGATTGCCTGCGGTGCGTGCACAGCAGCGCCCGCAGCGCCTTGCTTCCAGTCGGCGGTTTCTGCGCGGCCGAACTGATAGATGGAGGCCGTGGCCAAGCCAAGGGCGGCGTTGGCCTTGGTTTCCTTCAATGTCACAGGCTTGCCGGTCATCCAGGTCTCAGTGCCAGGGCGGCGCTGGGACACGTAACGAATGGCGCCCAGGTGGCCGGCGTTCTTGATTGCCTGTGGGGAAGGAACACCCACGGCGAAGTCGATGATGGTGCCGAGAACCGGGCCCAACGCGAGCGCGGAGGGGGCTTGGGCACTGACGACGCCCGCGGTAAGGACCACAGCGCCTGCCTTAAACAGGGAACGGCGGTTGAAGGTTGCAGACACGGTGACTTACTCCTTGTACATGAACTTTGAAAGCGAGAGCGAAGTTGAGCGCGAGATTACGCAAGCTAATTAACTTTTATCACTTTAGTTAACAAATGTACCGTAGTATGTGGCGTGTCTCGTGCATGGATGCATGCAGATCCGCAGCGCACAGCAGATTAGAGGTCTTGGATTAAGCAATACCGCTTGAGGTCGTCCGCGACTGAAACGACGAGAAGCCGTTCGGGTAGGGGGTTTAAGGATTTGGCGTGGAATCAAGGCGTGACCTGATTAGGACTGATTGAGAAACCTAACATTCGTCGGGTGCTCAACCGTGCGGGATACCGTGCAGTCCTTTTCATGGGAGATGTGAATTAGGTTGTCCACCATCGACTGCGCTTGGCGGCCTTCGGGTGTGTCGGGGAAGCGAAGGGTGAAGCCGACCTCGACGTCGCTAAGCCGTGCGGCACCGCCCTCGTCGACGCGCGTTCCCTCGACGTGTACGTCAAACGCCTCAGGTTCGGCGCGCCGGGATGTGACCACGTCGACGTCGACGGCGGAGCAGCCTGCCACGGCGGCAAGAAGGAGTTCGACCGGGGTCAACAGCCCCTCGCCGCGACCGAAGTCCAGGCTTGCCCCTTCCTCATTGGTGGCGCGGTAATGGGTGGGGCCGATGCGGGTGACATCGACGCCGTAGGTGCGAATAATCTTTGATTCTTGGTTGTTTGCTGCGTTAGTCATATGCGCAATCTTAGCCCATATTAGTGCAGGTCAAGGTGGGTAACCCGAATGCTCTTTGCGGTTGTCCGCTAGCTCGGGAATGCTCAGACGGCTCCTAACAAGTCTGAGCGTTTTGTCGATAGGGGAGCATTTTCAGGAGCGTGGCGGTTCCAAGCGATGGGAGCGCCGCCAGGGCATTGACATTGGCCGCGAGCAAACAATCTGAATTGAAGTGCCCCAGGTTTTGTTCCGTTTGAGTAGATGGGAAAACAAGGCACATGCCTAGGTTCAAAACCTAGGACACTTCATTTTGCTGATGATGAACGAAGCTAATATTCCCAGTTAAGATGGGATGGGTGATTTCCAGCTTTCAAGCTGAGCGATGACGGTGGGAGCGTTGCGTACGAGAGTAGTTTTCCACGACAGGTCACCCTTTTTTTGAAGCCTTCCAATCAGAGTGACGGGATGAACCCCTAGGTTGCTGGCTTGTTCTTTAATCCAAGATGAGTGCACACGATCAGGAACTGCCGGTAAAGGGCTAGAGATTGCGAGTTCGCTGGCCAGCTGGTCTGCCTCGGCTTCATTATTGGCACTGTCATCTGATAGGTCATCGAGGATGACCTCGCCATTATCGACAAGGTGACCCAATAATATATGGGCTGTTTCATGCAGGATGGTAAATAGTATCTTATCGAGCCGATTCCCTCGTCCTGATATGCCAATCACGGGGTGCCCGTCGACCATCATAACGCAGCCGTCGAGTTTTCCTCCCGGAAAAGCCTCCACATAAACAAGTCTCACCCCCACCTCGGCGAACAGAGTCTGGAACTCAGCAAACGCCTGCGGGTCACGCGCTCTACTCGACAGCGTCCGGGCGAGGTCTTCTAGTGCCTTACGGGAGTAGGGGGCAGCGTCGAGGGCGCTGGCAGTTGCCCTGACGCAAGCCGCCCACGCTTCCTGCAGAACGGTGACATTTTCCTCGTGGTTACTGCGGCGGGTGGGGAAGCTTATTCCCGAGGGATCTTCAAAGGATCTTTTGCCAAATAAATTCAGCACCTCGTATGCCTGACTCTGCACGTCGGTGGCTATGATGTATCCCCGCTTGACGAGCAGGGGGACGGGGGCCAGCTCTCGTAATTGGGCGCGGGTTTTCACGGCGTTGAGGTTGTCCTGTATCCGGTCGTCCTGGGACTGCTTCCATAGCAGATAGGAGTCCTGGAGGTTAAGCCAGAATTCTGCGGAGGTGCCCAGGGCGGCGCCGATCTGGGCTGCGGATTCGCGCGTGATCTCCTTCTTTCCGGAAATGATCTCCGAGACAAACTGTGCTGGACGTCCGAGCACCTCGGCAAAGTCGGCTTGGGTCCAGCCGCGTGCGTCTAGCTCGTCAGCGAGGATCTCTCCGGCTGGGAATAGCTCCGCCGCAATTGGAGTATTCATGAGTTCACCTTCTCTCAGTGGTAATCCACCATTTCAATAACGATGACCACGCGACCATCGCTGTTGGTTGTGAATTTGAGGATGAGCCGAAACTGCTTGTTCAGGCGGATTGAAGAGGACCCGGCTCGGTCGCCTTTCAGTTGTTCCAGATGTAACGACCGCATGGCCCGCAGGTCACGTTCGTCCACGGCTCCCTTCAGGATCTGGATTCTCTTGCGATATGCCTTAATGATGTCCGAACCCCATCGTTTGGGGATGTAGGAGGCATCCTCGGCCATTCGTTGAAGTTCGTCGTCCTCGAAGGGGATGCGCACCAAGTCCACCTCGTCCAGTTCGCTAGCGCCGCGCCCATCTGACGTGACTCATTCTTCTCTACTCGTCTAGTGCTCATCACCCATCGTGTGAAGTATATTATCTTAGATATTCTGTTTCCGCAAGATGGGGCTAGGTATGAAAGAGGGGCGCCTCGTTGCGGCGAGGTGACCCGCCTGCAAGTCCTGAGAGCTGTCAGAATCCATGCATCGTCTGATGTAGTAGCGGAGTATCTCTCCCCTCGGGCTGATTGACTCGAAAGGAGAGGGAATGGCAACCATTCGATGCTAGGTGCACACGGTCCGCAAGGGGTCAGTGACCGTCAAGGCCACCACCACCGTCAAGATCTGGACCGCTACGATCAAGTTGCACAAGCTGGGTCGCTAGCTGCCTCGTCCTGGGAATCATCCGCCTGTTAGGGAGGGAGGGGAGAGTGGCTCGCAACCCCAAGCAGACCAGCAGGTCTACAGCGAAGGCGTCCAGTAAGGTGCTGCGCGGCAAGAGTTATAGTGCGGCTGCGAAGAAGGCCGCCGGCAGCGCACTGCCTCAAGCGTCGAAGCGTCGTGGCAAGTAGCTGCACAAAGTCTGGTGTGGTCCGCAGATGAGCTCCGTCTGCATGCATCGGCTGTTGGTTAAGGCCGGTGGCGATACTTAGTGAGAGTGGACTGGCAATTTCGCCTGTTTGAGGTGTTAGTTCAAAAATCGGCCCCTCATTTGACCGATTTTTCAGCGGCTGAAAAGCTATGTTGTTCAAGCCAACTCAGCAGACTGGTTTCGAAAAGCGTGATTGTGTACATAGCCCTAATTCGCTTGTAGCTAAGCCAGACCTCTGTGCCTCTTCGAGAAGCTCGCCAATTTGGCTAATCATATGCTGAATTTATCAACTGGGTTCGGGAAGAGTCCTTCTTATTTTTAATTTGCTCAAGTGGAGGGTTTATCAGTGCCTGGTCGTGGAAATTTTTCCGGGCCCCATATTGACATTATAGTTTTTGCTGAAATGAATGTTCCCACGCCGAAAGTGAGGGATACAAGCGCTGCGCTTAATAGGTAGTTTTCAAACCCTCCCGGCCTAATCCATATAAAGAAAACAATGGAACAGAATAAACTAAAAGCGCCAAGCTTCACTTTGGAGTCCAGAGTCTTTTCATTTCCTCTAAAGTAGCGACGGTGGTTTATTATGGTGAAAATAATTCCTGTAATTAGGCCCCAAATGAGTCCTGCCGCCAAGGCGGGAACGGCTACTAGTATCACTGGTTTTCCAGGGGGGTAGATGAATCTCGATTAGCTTGTTCTTGTTGCAGCTGAAGAAGCACAGTTTCTGGAATGCCCTCTAGGGAAACTGGGTCATTCAAATCAACCAGCGGAAACTCGTCTGGGTTCCATTCGGCTGCAAGCTGATCTGCATCAATGTACTCAGATTCGGGAGATGGGCCGACGGGGTTTTGTAAAAGCATAGTCCTTGCTGAAGAAATGCATTTATCACTGGTTCAGTAGTCTACAGATGAATTTTCGATGCTCCCGTAAAGGGTCCCATGCTCGAACCTCCATAAAAATTTGATTCTATCCTCCCACACACAAACCATCAGACACGCTCTGGACGCGGCTTCCTCGTCAGTTACGTAGATCCAGCGGGCAAAGCAGGACGCCGCGGAACCGGCACCGACCACAAACACGACGCAAGGCCTTGCGTATCGCGCCGAGGACCGACGGCAGAAGCTGAAACGTGCACAACTGACAACGAAGCCCACCGGTTCTGCTCTGGACGCGGCTTCCTCGTCAGTTACGCAGATCAGACGGGGGCTAAGTAGCAAAACGAAAAACTCGAGACACCGTAGGAACGATGTCTCGAGACTTCACATTGTGCCCCAGAGAGGATTCGAACCTCCGACACCGGCTTTAGGAGAGCCGTGCTCTATCCCCTGAGCTACTGGGGCGGGGGTGCTTAACGCAACGAAACTAGGTTACCAGTACCGCCCGAGTTGGCGTTAAATCGGATAACTTGTTAGCCATGGGAAATCATCATGACAATATCGTCCATTTCACTGACGTGCAGCGACGCGAGGTATTCGCCGAGACCATTAGCAAAGACGGGGTGGAAACACTTGCCATCGAGAAGGCCGTCCCGGGTGGGGCCTCCAAGCGCTTGCTGCTGCTCAACAAGTACGATGCACAGAAGCTTAAAGCAGCGTTGGACGAGTACCTCAACACCATCTACTCGAAGGAAATCTCCGGGATGGGTGGCACGCTCTCACCAGCGGACATGGTTGAGCTTTTCGGCGAGGACGACGACTAATCCGTGGTCGCTCGCCGATAGCGACTAGCTGGCTTCTACTTGGTGGAGCCGTCGAGCTCAGCGAGCTTGGCGCGTACTGCGGAAGCAGGCGGGTTGGTCTCGTAGGTGCCGTCAGAGTAGAGGACCGTGGGCACGATGCGGTTGCCGTCGTTAACCGACTTGATCCACTCGTTGATGTCCTCGGTGCCTTCGGCCTCGGCGTCGACAAGCGCATAAGGCGTCTCAGTGCGGTTCAAGCCCTTGAGCAGCTTGGCGCAGAATGGGCACCAGTCGGCGTAGAAGATGGTGACGTGCTCGGTAGTCTCAGGTGCTGCCACGGTCATTTAAGCGGCGTCCTTTCGCTCGTAGGTTAAGAATCGGTACTTCATAGGCAACTCACTCGGCGGTTGGCCCGGAATTGTCAAGTGGCCCTTCTCAGATGTCAGCCAGTCGGTGCTTGCCGACAATCCAAAAGAATCAGGCACTTCAGGAGCATAAACGGCGGCGTCGCCGTAAATATTCCCAATGTTGACTCCCATGAGGGTTATCTCAATGATGTCCACATCATCGATAGTGGAGGAATAGATCTGCCCGCCGCCGATGAACCAGGCGTCGTCAAGCGTGTGCGTAAGTTGTGAAATGTTAGCGGTGACCTGGGCGCCAGCGGACCAAGCGCCAGGTGCCTTGCGGGACAAAACGTAGTTATCGCGGCCCGGCAACGGGCGGAACTTCGGGTTCAGCGACTCCCACGTGCGCCGGCCCATCACCACCGGCGAGCCGACGGTGACCTCTTTGAAGTGCTTGAGATCCTCCGGAACATGCCACGGCATCGCCACGCCATCGCCGATGACGCCGTCCAAGGACTGCGCCCAAATAGCCCCCAGCATTAGACGGAAACCTGCGCTTTGATGGTGGGGTGGGGATCGTAGCCTACGACCTCGAAATCGTCGAAGGTGTAGTCGAACAATGAGTCAGCCTTGTGCAGCTTGAGCTGCGGGTAGGGGCGTGGCTCGCGGGAGAGCTGCTCCTTGACCTGCTCAATGTGGTCGTTGTAGATGTGGCAGTCGCCGCCAGTCCAGATGAGCTCGCCGACCTCCAGACCAGCCTGTTGGGCAAACAAGTGGGCCAACGCGGCATAGGAAGCCAAGTTGAAAGGCACGCCCAGGAACATGTCCGCCGAACGCTGATAGACCTGCAGGGAGAGCTTGCCGTCTGCCACGTAAAGCTGGAATAGCAGGTGGCAGGGCATAAGCGCCATCTTGTCTAGTTCTGCCACGTTCCAGGCGGAGACCAAGTTGCGACGAGAATCCGGATTATTCTGCAGTGTGTCCAGAGCCTGCTGGATCTGGTCAACATGCGTGCCATCCGGGGTAGGCCACGAGCGCCACTGGACGCCGTAGACAGGGCCCAGCTCGCCATCGGCGTCAGCCCACTCATTCCAGATACGGACGTTGTTGTCCTGCAGCCACTTCACGTTGGAGTCGCCCTTGAGGAACCACAGCAGCTCGCCGATAACACCGTGGAAGTAGACCTTCTTGGTAGTCAGCAGCGGGAATGACTCGGCCAGGTTATAGCGCAGCTGCGCTCCGAAAATAGAGCGCGTGCCGGTGCCAGTACGGTCACCTTTTTCTGTGCCTTCTTCCAAAACTTTGCGGAGGAGGTCCTCATATGGGGTCTGGATCATGGTGTCGAGTGTAGCTACTCTCGCGCGAAGTTTTTAACTTCTGCTGGCAGGCTAGAAGCTGCCGTTTGCCTCCGCGTAGGCATTAGCGTGCTCCAAGATCTCATCGGCCAGCTCAGGGCGGCAGATGAGAAGGTCGGGGATGAAGGTGTCCTCGTTGTTGAAGCGGATCGGAGAGCCGTCCAGGCGGGAGCAGTGCAGGCCTGCTGCCATCGCCACGCCTACTGGTGCAGCCTGGTCCCACTCGTACTGGCCACCAGAGTGAATGTAGCCATCGAAGTCGCCAAGAAGGACGTGCATGGCCTTCGCACCAGCGGAGCCGATGCCGACGGTCTCAAAGCCCATCTTCTCAGCGATGTGGGAGGCCACCTGCGGCGGACGGTTACGGGAGACCACGAGCTTCTTGGCCAGCGGGCCGGTCACCGCGCGGGCGTCGGACGAACGGAAGGTAACGCCCAAGTCCGGCATCGCCACGGCGGCGTGCTCCGGAATGCCGTTGATGACGAGCGCAATGTGTACGGCCCAGTCCTGGCGGCCGGTGGCGAACTCCTTGGTGCCGTCGAGTGGGTCAACGATCCACACGCGGTCCTTCTTCAAACGGCTGAGGTCATCAGCCGCTTCTTCGGAGAGGACGCCATCAGCCGGACGGTGCTGGGCGATGACGCGGGTGATCCATTCTTGGGCGGCTTCATCGCCGGCGTCGCCAAGCGCAAGCCCGCGCAACAGGCCACCATTGCGCACGCCCTTGAGGATCTCACCACAGCCGTTGGCTAATGAATTGGTAAGGCGGGAATCTGAAATCTCGACGGTCATGTATGCCAGATTACCGCGCGCGTTAAAGTAGGGCATGTCAAAAAATATTCTTGGCCGTTTCCGCCCGCAAGTAGGGCAGTGGTTTGAGGATGTTTTCGCAGCGCCCACGCCTGTTCAGGAACAAGCCTGGGACAAGATTTCCCAAGGCGCGCACGCGCTCGTGGTAGCCCCGACTGGTTCTGGTAAAACCTTGGCGGCCTTTCTGTGGGCACTAAATTCCTTGGTGGAAAAGGAAGGGCAAACCGCCTTGCCCGTGGGCCCGGCAGTACGGGGCGGGGCGCAGGGCGTGAAGGTGCTGTATATCTCCCCGCTAAAGGCGCTCGGCGTGGACGTGGAGAACAACCTGCGCGCGCCGCTCAATGGCATCGCGCGCACGGCAGAGCGCTTGGGGCTCGACGTGCCGGACATCACCGTGGGCGTGCGCTCCGGGGATACGCCTTCGGCCGAACGCGCACGGCAGATCCGAAAACCCCCGGACATCCTCATCACCACGCCGGAATCGGCCTACCTCATGCTCACCTCTAAGGCGGCGGGCATCCTGGCCAGCGTGGATACGGTCATCATCGACGAGATCCATGCGCTTGCCGGAACCAAGCGCGGCGTCCACTTGGCGTTGACTCTGGAACGTCTGGCCGCGGTGGCTGGCGAGTTCCAGCGCATCGGACTTTCGGCTACGGTGCGTCCGCTTTCGGCGGTCTCTAACTTCTTGGGTGGGGATCGCCCCGTGGACATTGTGGCCCCACCAGCGCTAAAGCGCTGGCAACTCGATGTCCATGTGCCCGTGGAGGACATGTCTGACCTACCGACGCCGGAGCAAGGCTCCACCATTGGGGAGATGACCGTTGACGATCCGCTGGGTATCACCGGCACTTTCGACGGGGCTCGCCTGCAGGCTTCGGACTCCGCCTTGCCCACGGCCAAGTCCATCTGGCCCTTCATCGAGGAGGACCTCTACTCCGAAATCATGGAGCATCGCTCGACCCTCATCTTTGTGAACTCGCGGCGCACTGCCGAGCGTCTTACCTCCCGGCTCAACGAGCTCTACGCGCAGGAGCACGATCCGGAAAGCTTGTCGCCGGCCACGCGCCGGGACCCGGCGCAGCTGATGAAGCAGGTCGACGTCGCCGGCACAGCGCCTGCCGTTATCGCCCGTGCACACCATGGATCGGTGTCCAAGGACGAGCGCCTGCTTACGGAGACGATGCTCAAGGAAGGCTCCCTGCGTGCTGTGGTGGCCACGAGCTCGTTGGAGCTCGGTATCGACATGGGCGCGGTGGAGCTGGTGGTGCAAGTAGAATCACCTCCTTCAGTGGCTTCTGGCCTGCAGCGCGTGGGCCGCGCCGGGCACTCCGTCGGTGCGGTTTCGCAGGGCTCCTTCTATCCCAAGCACCGGGCGGACCTGGTCCAATCGACGCTGACGGTCTCCCGCATGCGCGAAGGCCTCATTGAGGAGATGCATTCGCCGCGTAATCCTCTGGACGTTTTGGCGCAGCAGACGGTGGCGGCGGTGGCTGCTGCCGAGGTTGCGCCGGTGACTGTGCGCGGTGTGCAGCCGGGTGCTGAGGGCTTCGGGGAAGCCGACAGCGTGGGCGGCCTTGATGCTGATACCTGGTACTCCATGGTGCGCCGCGCCTGGCCTTATCGTGACCTGGCCCGGGAGGTCTTCGACTCGGTCATCGACTTGGTCTCTGGGGTTTATCCCTCGACTGACTTCTCTGAGCTCAAACCCCGCGTGGTCTATGACCGCATCACGGGGATGCTGAGCCCGCGCCCAGGCGCGCAGCGAGTGGCCGTGACCAACGGTGGAACCATCCCTGACCGCGGCATGTTCGGTGTCTTCCTGCCTGCGGGTGGGGAGAACAGCGGCCCGCGCCGCGTGGGTGAGCTCGACGAGGAAATGGTCTACGAGTCCCGCGTGGGAGACATCTTTACTCTGGGCGCCACGAGCTGGCGCATCGAGGAGATCACCCGCGACCAAGTCATCGTGACTCCCGCACCGGGGCACACCGGGCGCTTGCCCTTCTGGAATGGCGATCAAGCCGGGCGCCCGTATGAACTGGGCCAAGCACTGGGTGCGTACCGCCGCGAAGTCCACCAGGACCCGTCCGTCGTGCAGGACGCCGATGAGAACGCCGCGCGAAATATCGCGGCCTACCTCCAAGAACAATACGAGGCCACAGGCATCATCCCGGATGAAAAGACGCTGGTGCTCGAGCGATTCAAGGACGAACTAGGGGACTGGCGCGTGGTCCTGCACAGCCCGTTTGGCCGCGGCGTTAATGCCGCGTGGGCGCTGGCCGTGGGGCAGCGCGTGGCGGAGCTGACCGGCATGGACCCACAGGCGGTGGCCGGCGATGACGGCATCGTCCTGCGCCTTCCCGAAGGGGAGAAGGAGCCGGATGGCTCGTTGTTCGTCTTTGACGCAGATGAGATCACCGACATCGTGACGGAGCAGGTGGGCGGTTCCGCGCTCTTTGCTTCGCGCTTCCGCGAGTGTGCCGCGCGTGCGCTTCTGTTGCCGCGGCGCAACCCCGGCAAGCGCGCCCCCTTGTGGCAGCAGCGCCAGCGTGCGGAGCAGCTTCTCGACGTCGCCCGCAAGTATCCCTCGTTCCCCATCATCCTGGAGACAGTCCGCGAGTGTCTGCAAGACGTCTACGATCTTCCCGCGCTGACAGAGACCATGCGGGAGTTGGGACACCGACGCATCCGCATTGCTGAGGTCACTACGGAGCAGCCTTCGCCTTTTGCCTCCACGCTGCTGTTTAATTACACCGGCGCGTTTATGTACGAGGGCGATTCCCCGCTGGCAGAAAAGCGCGCGGCTGCCCTAGCCCTCGACCCAGCTTTGCTGTCAAAGCTGCTGGGAACGGTGGAGCTGCGGGAGCTACTCGACCCAGAAATCATCGCTCAGGTCCACGCACAGCTGCAGCGTACAGCCGAGGACCGCCGCGCCCGCACCACGGAGGAGGTCGCGGACCTGCTGCGGTTGCTTGGCCCCATTCCTGTTGAGGAGATGGCCGAGCACACGAATGTCCCGCTCAGCGCCATCGAATCCTTGGGTGCGCGCGTGATGCGGGTACGCATTGGCGGCCGCGAGCACTTCGCGCAGCCACTCGACGCCCCGCTGCTTCGCGACGCCCTCGGCGTCCCCGTCCCGCCCGGCGTCCCGGCGCAGCAAGACACCATCACAGATGCCCTGCAGCAGCTTGTCTCGCGTTGGGCACGCACCCGCGGCCCATTCGTGCTGCGGGATCTGCAGGATGCTTTCGGCCTGTCAGCATCGACTGCGCACACAGCGTTGCAGTCCATCGACACCATCGTAGAAGGCCGCTACCGTCAAGGCATCGAGGAAGCAGAGTATTGCGCGGCTGAGGTGCTGCGTACGATTCGCTCCCGTTCCCTGGCCGCCGCGCGCGCCGCGACGGAACCTGTCAGTGCGGCGACCTTTGGCCGCTTCTTGCCGGACTGGCAGCAGGTGGCCCCCGTGGGCAAGCGCCCAGCCCTGCGCGGTGCTGATGGAGTCTTTAGCGTGATTGAGCAGCTCGCGGGCGTGCGTTTGCCGGCCTCGGCGTGGGAGTCGCTCATCTTGCCCGCGCGAGTGGGGGACTATTCGCCGACGATGCTCGATGAGCTCACCGCAAACGGCGAGGTGCTCATCGTCGGTGCAGGTAAGGCTGGTGCGAATGACCCGTGGATCATGCTGCTGCCTGCCGACTACGCGGCGCAGCTGGCTCCGCAGCTCGAACCAGAGGAGCTGGGGCTCAGCATGCTGCAGTCTGCAACGCTGGAGGTCCTGCAGCGCGGCGGTAGCTTCCTGTTCGGTGACATTCTCTCTCAGGTGCCCGGCACCGCGGATGAGCTGCGCGAAGCGTTGTGGTCGCTGGTGGAGATGGGCCTGGTCAGCCCGGATTCCTTTGCGCCGATTCGCACGCACGTGGCCACGGCGGGCTCGCGGTCAGGGGCTACTGCACACCGCGCTAAGCGACGCCCCACCCGTTCCCGCCTGCGCATGGGCCGCACGTCTTTTGCCCAGTCGCAGCGTGCAACCTTGACCCCGCCGGACGTGGCGGGGCGTTGGGCGCTGGCAGTGCCGGCGGCATCGGAAGCAACGGCTCGCTCTTTGGCACACGGCGAGGCCTGGCTTGACCGCTACGGCGTGGTTACGCGCGGGAGCGTCGTCGCTGAAGATGTGCTGGGCGGCTTCGCGCTGGCGTATAAGGTGCTTTCCGGCTTCGAGGAGTCCGGCAAGGCCATGCGTGGCTACGTCATTGACGGCCTGGGTGCCGCGCAATTCTCGACGCCTGCTGTCATCGACCGCCTGCGCGGGCTCGCGGATTCTCCGGACGTGACCGGCTGGCCGTCGGGCACGCAGGAGCCGCAGACTCACCTGCTCGCCGCGGCGGATCCGGCGAACCCCTACGGTGCGGCGCTGCCGTGGCCGGAAACGGAAGGCTCGCCCACGCGCGCGGCGGGTGCTTTGGTGGTGCTCGTGGACGGCCTGCCCGTCGCACACCTCACGCGTGGCGGCAAGACGCTCACAACCTTCCCGGTGCCCGCAGGCATCGATGACGGCGAGGTCGTGGGCTATATCGTGGCGGCGCTCACTGAGGCCGTCGCATCTGGGCGCCTCTCGCCGCTCACCATCGAAAAGGCCAACGGGGCCTCGGTCTTCGAGACCCCGCTGGCGAATCAGCTGCGCGAGCAGGGCGCGGGGATTACGCCGAAGGGCGTGCGGATCTCCGGCAAGCTTTCGACCTCCGCGACGCCGAGCCGGCGGGGACGGTCGCTGTCCGATGCGCTGGAGTCCGTGCCGGAGCCTGAACCCGGTTCTGGAGACAGTGCTGCTGATGCGGCCCGCGAAGGCTGGCGGTCCGCGCCGGGTGGATTCCGGCCACGTGGGTACCGGCGCTAGGGATACGACTGGTGCCGCAGAACATCCTGGCTTTGGTTTTGTTGCGTTTCGGGGCTGGTTTGGCGGCGCGAAGCGCCATAAACCCAAAGCTGACTGGGCGGGGTCGGCGGCGGAGCGTGGATACCGGTGCTAGGCGATCTCCTTGGCAACCTGCTGCTGGTAGTGCTCGCCCCATTCCCTCATGGCGTCGAGGATGGGGCGCATAGACTGGCCGAGCGGAGTGAGTGAGTACTCGACGCGGGGCGGGACTTCGGCGAAGACCTCGCGGTGGACGAGGCCCGTGTCTTCCATCTCGCGCAGGTTCGACGTGAGAACCTTCTGGCTAATGCCGGTCACGGAGCGGCGCAGCTCGTTAAAACGCATGGTGCCGTCAAGCAGATCGCGCAGGATCATGGCGCGCCAGCGATTGGACAGAAGCGTGAGTGTCGTCTCGACGGGGCAGGCGGGCAAAGAAGTAATCGGCTGTTTCATGGCTGTGACCTCGATGGTTACTTTTTGGTTCCTACTTCCGTAAAGCTACCGCATGTGCGTAAGGCTGGCTTCGACGTTAAAGTTGAACCTGCTGAAGGAGAACTCCCAACAGTCGGAGCAACTCTACTACCTGCGTACGCGCGGTGACTTCAACTGGATCTTCGCGTCCCCAGCCGTCGAGTTCGACGCCGAGGGCGAGCGCACCGGCGCGTTCGAGAGCATTGAGTTCGACGCGTTTACGGTCGACGCTAAAGGCAACGATGAGATTTCCTACTCTGACTACGCCGTGGGCATGGTCGCGCTCATCGAGGCTGGCTCCAACAACCACAAGCGCGTGGATATCCGCCACTAGGCTTCCTCGCATGCGCCCCAGTGTCACTTCGGTGGCGTTGGGGTTTCGTGCTGTCTGGGGGAGGGCCCCAGTTTGGCGCAATTTCTGTAGAAGAGTAGGAATGAAAAGTAGGACCGTTTTCTGCGGCCGCACTACGAACCACGAAGAGGAGAACCGTCATGCGTCTCAAGCGTCAACTGCCCCAAGTCTCAGAACTGAAGAACCTCATGCGCTTTGAGAGGCCGACCCTCGAACGTCGCGCTGCGCGCCTTGCGGAGGCCGCCGACGTGTGGGATCTCCGGAAGATTGCCAAGCGTCGCATTCCGAAGGCCGCCTTCGACTACGTGGACGGCGCCGCGCGCGACGAGGTGACCTATGACGAATCGCGTGAGACCTTCCGCTCCATTCGCCTGCTGCCCCATGTGCTCACGGGTGCGACCGAGCTCGACCTGTCCGTCGACATTGCGGGTGGGCGTTCCGCGCTGCCGTTCGGTATTGCGCCGACGGGGTTTACGCGCTTTATGCATGCTGAGGGTGAGGATGCGGGGGCATCGGCAGCAACGGCGGCAGGTATTCCGTTCACGCTGTCGACAATGGGTACGCGCTCCGTGGAGGAGGTCGAGCGGGCCTCCGGACGCGGGCGCCGCTGGTTCCAGCTCTATCTGTGGAAGGACCGCGCGGCCAGCGCGGAGTTGCTGCGTCGCGCGGCGGCGAGTGGCTACGACACGCTCGTCGTCACTGTCGATACCCCGGTCGCGGGCCAGCGCCTGCGCGATACGCGCAACGGCATGCGCATCCCGCCGCGGCTCACCGCTGGCACCGTTCTTGACGCCGCGTGGCGTCCGGAGTGGTGGTTCAACTTCCTCACGACGGACCCGGTCACCTTCGCGTCGCTGACCTCGACGACGGGTACTTTGGGCGAACTCGTCAACACGATGTTCGACCCGGGTCTCAACTTCGATGACCTCGAGTGGATTCGCGAGCAGTGGGACGGAAAGATGCTCGTCAAGGGCATCGTCAATCCTGCTGACGCCCGCACGGTGATCGAGCTCGGCGCCGATGGCGTGGTGGTCTCCTCGCACGGCGGCCGCCAGCTCGACCGCGTGGTCAATACGCTGCGCGCTCTCGAAGCCATCCGCGCGGAGCTCGGCCCCGACGCCGAGATCGTCTACGACTCCGGCATTATGTCCGGCACCGATATCGCGATTGCCCTGGCACTCGGCGCGAACTTCGTGCTCATCGGCCGCGCCTACCTCTACGGTCTCATGGCCGGCGGCCGCGAGGGCGTCGACCGCACCATCGAGCTGCTCACCTCTGAACTGGAGACTGCCTGCACGCTGCTTGGCGTGTCCTCGGTGCGTGACCTCAAGCGCGAGCATGTCATCACGCCGTGGGAGCGTGGGGCGTCGGTGCCGGGAGTCACACCGCAACGCTCCTAGGCGCAGTGCGGCGCGTTATGTGCAGCCAGTCTCCTGCACAATTATGGAAAATATGTCTCGACGCTTCGAGACCTACATGGGTTAAGGTGGGCATGTCAATGTACATGACTCACTTTTGACTCGGGGGTACACATTGTGGACGTTTCTACGTTCCCAGTGACTCTAAGAACAGCGCAACTATTGTTCGATAGCATTCCGGCAGTACGCACGCGTAGGTATATGGACATTGTTGATCGTGGCGACATGAGGCTGGCGGCTCGTTTGTATCTATGGAACTCGTACCTAGCTGCCACGGTTCAACGCACGACCGGAATAGTTGAGGTGCTTCTGCGGAATGTCATTGATACTTCATTCGCGCAATGGAATTCTGGCGAGCCTCGCTGTGGTTCCTCGGAGTGGATTGAATATCCCGAGGCGGAATTGGCGAAAATCGTGCTGGGGAGACGGAACCGGAGCAGAGGACTTGCTAGTTATTCGGATGTGTCGTCTGTGCGGGGTATCCCTACCCATGATGATTTAGTCGCGGGACTTTCTTTTGGTTCGTGGGTGCGGTTGCTGCCAAATAAGGCAGCTGCCAGCAATCCTGAAAATCCACGCCACGTTCTTTGGGAGGAAGCGATTGCACCTCACCTATACCAAGATGATTGGGTGGTTTTTACCAAAAGGTGCGCTGGGATCCTTAGGTGGAGGAATCGGGCCTCCCATCATCGGCCATTGATTTTTGATCTTAAGGCCATCGCCAATGTGCATCAGGCGTGCATCGAGACCGCAAGAATGATGAATCCGGGAATGGGGGCGTGGATTAAGAGCGAACGATGGATCCTTCTTGCATTGGAAAAGGATCCACGGTTAGGGAGAGAAAAATAAAGGGCGGGCCGTCGCATCAAGTGCGGGGCCCGTTGCCTATTTGCCGCTGAGCGGCTTCGTAAGAACGATACTAACGATGTTGTTTATAAAATTCAATCACCCGACGAGACTCATTAAAATTCCCACTACGACGCACGGATTCTGCTCCGTTGCGATTATCCACAACGCGCCAGGGATGTTGGAGTGTTCTGCGATTTCGAGTTAGCTTGCAAGCCCGTTGTGGGCGAGCGCCGTAATCCAGATGTGCGCCGCAGCAAAGAGCAGGCCCGCGGCGGTGAGTAGGCGGTGACGCAGCGCCGCGCTGCAACTGATGAACATGACAGCGGGGAGCAGTGCGAGTTCCAGGCCGGTGACGAAGGTCGGCGTGTGCAGGTACGGAACCCACGTTGCGCAATAGACTGTGAGAGCGGCGGCGCTCAGACCGAAATAGGTCCAGCGTGCGCCGCGCGTGCGGAGCTCAACTCTGCCCACGCCGAGCGGGAGAACCACGAGGATTATGCACGCACAGCGGGCGATATTCTCAGCCACCGTGAGCGCGACGGGGACGTCCACCGGCGGTTGCGCGTCGCCGTTGCCGCCGGCGAACACCCGATGATATTCGGCACGAGCAACATCACGAGTCGGCCGGCGCCGTAGGCGTTGAGCCAGTTGAATGTCATGATGACTCCTTACGGTTTCAGTGTGGGGCTGGCGTAGAATCGCCAGTCGTTAAAGAAGGAGTGGTGCTGCATGCCTGAGGGTGATTCCGTCCTGCAGTTGGCCGAACGCATGCAGTTCATGGTGGGCCGCGAGGTGACTAAGACCTCGGTGCGGGTACCGCGCTATGCGCTCGCACGCTTTGACGGGATGGAGTGCGTGGCTGTGTGGCCCTATGGCAAGCATCTCTTCATGGAATTCGCGGGCGACGAGGACGAGCCGCTCATCCTGCATACGCACCTGAAGATGGAAGGCCAGTGGCACATCCATTACGCCGGGGACAGGTGGCGCGCGCCGGGGCATACCGCACGCGTGGTGTTGCAGCTTGCTAATGAACCGCGCGATATCGAGATCGTCGGTCATACTCTCGGGTTCGTGGAGGTCTATCCGGAGTCGGATTACCTAGGGCGCATCGAGCATCTGGGCCCAGACATCCTCGACCCGGACTGGGAGATAAATGGCGGGCGCGAGGAGGCGATTTGGCGCATCGAAGCGCGCCCGGAACGCGCCATCGGTGCGGCGCTGCTCGATCAGAAGAATGTCGCGGGCATTGGCAACGAGTACCGTGCAGAGGCCTGCTTTATCGCGGGCATGCATCCCGCGGAGCGTGTTGGCGACGTCGACGTCGAGAAGATCGTGGACGTCTCGCGGACAATCATGTGGGCCAATCGGTTCTCGCTCATTCGCGTCACCACGGGGGTACGCCGCGCCGGGGAGACGACGTACGTTTTCGGACGCACTAACGCACGTTGTCGGCGGTGCGGAACACCCATTGAAAAAGGGGTGCTGGGCGGCGTCGATGCCGGTGGCGACGAAGGGGAGTTGGAGCGCATTATCTGGTGGTGCCCGCACTGTCAGCCGGGCCCGCGCGGCGCGTAGGCGCTAGCCCCGCCCGCAGAAAATGCTTGACATCGTGAGGGAGACCACACTACTTTTCACTTAAAGTCATAATGACCTTAACTAAAAGTGGAGGTGAGCGGCCCATGAGCGATTGGCAGAAACTCAACGTCGCGGAGCGGCGGCGGCAGTCGCCGCGCGTCGCCGTGTCCACCGTGGCCTTTGCGCTGCGGCCCCCGGCGCATGCGCTTGTCCACGCCAAAGACGAGGAGCAGGGCCTGTGGCTGCCCCTCGTGCGCCGCGTGCGTGCACCCTTTAAAGATGCGTGGGCGCTGCCCGGCGGGCCCACCGCCTGGAACCAGACGCTCACGCAGACCGCGCACGCGACCTTAGTGGCGGCCACGCGCATCGAGCCTAGCTATCTAGAGCAGCTCTACTCTTTCGGTTCGGTCGAACGCAGCGCGGATGCCGAGCGCCTTGTCACCATCGCCTATTGGGCGCAGTACAGCGCGCGCGATGCCGCAGGCGCCACCGCCGCGGCTGGGGAGGACACCAACGTCGCGTGGTTCCGCGCCGACGCCCTGCCGGATCTCGCCTTCGACCACGGGGAGATCATCGCGACGGCGCTCACAAGGCTGCGCTCGCGCACGGCGTATGCCGCCGTGGCGCACCGCTTCCTCGACCCCGAGTTCACGCTCGCGCAACTGCGCGAAGTCCACGAGATCATCCTCGGCCACCCGTTGGATCCGGCGAATTTCCGAAGACAGATGCTGGCGTCGAAGACGTTGGAAGAAACCGGCCACTCCCTGGCGGGCGTGAAGCATCGACCCGCAAAAACCTACAGGTACCGCCCCGAAGAAGACTAGAAAGAAGACCACCATGCCCAGCGTGCGCGAACTCATCAGGCTTGCTGCAAAGGACGAAGCCTGCGGCAGCGATCTTGCCCAAGACCCATGGGCGCTTAATCAGAACTCGAGCTACGGCCCGGGCGCCTCCATCGCGGACCCGTTCCCTGAACATGCGCCCCACCAGAGCGCGCTTCCGGAGCGCTACACCCAAGCCAGCCCCGAGGAACTCGACGCCATGATCACCGCGGCGAAGGAAACTTTGGGCGAACGCGTGAAGATCCTCGGTCACTTCTACCAGCGCGACGAGGTCGTGACATACGCGGACTTCGTGGGCGACTCCTTCAACCTGGCGAAAGCCGCGAAGGCGCATCCGGAAGCAGACGCCTTCGTCTTCTGTGGCGTGCACTTCATGGCGGAGACCGCAGATATCCTCTCGGGTGCGGACCAGGCTGTCATCCTGCCTAATCTCGCTGCGGGTTGTTCCATGGCGGATATGGCAACGCTCGCGCAGGTCGAGCGCGCGTGGGCTGACATCACGGCGGCCATCGAGGCACCCGTCCCGGTGACGTACATGAACTCGGCGGCGAATATCAAGGCCTTCTGCGGCCGCAACGGAGGCATCGTGTGCACCTCCTCGAACGCCACGACGGTCCTCGAGTGGGCCTTTGAGCAGGGACAGCGCGTGCTCTTCCTGCCGGATCAGCACCTGGGCCGCAATACCGCGCACGCCATGGGCATCCCGGACGAGGAGATCGTGCTGTGGAACCCGCGGAAGGGCCTCACCCCGGAGGAACTCGAGCGCGCTCGCGTCATCGTGTGGGATGGCTTCTGCTCCGTGCACAAGCGCTTTACCGTCGCTCAGATTGAGCGCGCCCGCGCCGAGTTCCCCGGCGTGCGCGTCATCGTCCACCCCGAGTGCCCGGCACCCGTTGTGCAGGCTGCCGATGCCGCCGGTTCCACCGAGCTCATTCGCCGCGAGGTCGCAGCCTCCCGGCCGGGCGACGTGCTCGCCATCGGCACGGAGATCAACCTCGTTAATCGCCTCGCCGCGCAGTACCCGGACCGCACCATCTTCTGCCTCGACCCGGTGGTCTGCCCGTGCTCGACGATGTACCGCATCCACCCGGCCTACCTCGCGTGGACGCTCGAGTCCCTCGTCGCTGGCGAGATACCCAACCGCATCATGGTCGACGACGCGGTGGCAGCCGATGCCCGCGTCGCCCTCGAACGCATGCTCGCCGCCCATCCGAAGGTGGCTTAGATGCGTCACGTTCTCGTTGCCGGCTCCGGCGTTGCAGGCATAAGCGCGGCCCTCGCCGCCCACGCTGCGGGCGCACACGTCACGCTCGCCTATCCTGGCCCCTCCATTCAGGGAAGCGCGGGCAGCACGCAGCTTGCCCAAGGCGGAATTGCAGCGGCCCTCGCCCCGGCGGATACCTGGCAGTCGCACCTCGCCGATACCTTGGCCGCGGGTGCAGGTCTCATCGACGAGCGCGCCGCCCGCGAGCTCGTGCGCCGCGGCCGGGAGCGCGTCCGCGCGCTGCTCGACGCAGGTTTCCCGGCCGACCGCCGCAGTGACGGAACACTGGACCAAGGGCTGGAAGCCGCGCACGCCTTCTCGCGCATCGTCCACGCGAGCGGTGACCGCACGGGCGCGGAGCTCCATGAGTTCCTGCGCGGCGAGGTCGCGCGGACCCCTGGGATCACTCAGCTACCGGAGCACGCGCTGCATTCGCTCGTCCTGCGCGACGGCGTCGTGACCGGCGCGGAAACGAACCGGGGCATCCTGCTTGCCGATGCCGTCGTCCTCGCCACCGGCGGATATTGCGGGGTATACCCGCGCTCGACCGGCGCGCCCGGAGCCACCGGCCAGGGCATTCTCGACGCTGCGCGGGCCGGTGCGCTCGTCGCGGACATGGAATTCGTGCAGTTCCATCCCACGGTGCTCGAAGGCACGCGCCACCTCATCTCCGAAGCCGTGCGCGGCGCCGGTGCCGTGCTTCGCGACGACGCGGGCCGGCGCTTTATGCTCGACGTGGATCCGCGCGGGGAGCTCGCGCCGCGTGACGTCGTGGCGGCTGCCATCTTTCGTGCGCAGAATGCGACGGGCGGGCATATCTGGCTCGACGCCACGGCCGTCGAGGGCAACGAGCCTGGTCGCCTCGCGGCTGAGTTTCCCGGCATCTTCTGCATGCTCGCTGCCGAAGGCTACGACTGGACGCGCGAACCCGTGCCCGTCGCGCCGGCCGCGCACTATTCAATGGGCGGCGTCGCCACGGATATCCATGGACGCACGAGCGTGCCGGGACTCTACGCCGCTGGCGAGGCCGCGAATACCGGCGTGCACGGTGCTAACCGCTTGGCCTCGAATTCGTTGCTCGAAGGCCTCGTCTTTGGCGACGCAGCAGGCCACGCGGCCGCCGCAGATCCCACCGCGGCCGCAAGCGGAGAGTGGCGCTTCGACGATTCGCGACTGCACGGTGCCGTCATGGACGTCGCCCCGGCCGCACGGGCCGGCAACGGCACGCTGGCTGACGCCCAGCACGCCATCGCGGCAGGCCTTGGCATCGAGCGCGATGGGGCGGGCATTCGCGACGCCGCCGCCACCTTGGCGACCGTGACGGATGAGGCGGCGGCGGACGTGGTGGGCATCGGAAAGCTCATCGCCGCGGGCGCACTGGAGCGCACCGAGTCGCGCGGCGCCCATCAACGCACCGATTATCCGCACACCGACCCGCGCCAGGCACACGCCCGCGCGCAGCGATTGAAAGCTGAGGTCACCGCATGCTAACTTCCGAGACCATCCGTACTGCGGTCGCCGCGGCCCTGCGCGAGGATGCGCCGTGGGGCGATATCACGGCCGAGGCCGCGATCCCGGCGGAGGCAACGCTGCGCGTGGCCGTCGTCGCGCGTGAGCCCGGCGTCTTCGCCGGCGGAGCCGTCATCGAAGAAGCCTTCCGCCAGGTGAGCGTCGCCGTGGCGGAGCTCGCGCCCGAGGGCACGCGCTTTGCCGCGGGCGAGCGCCTGGCCGTGGTGGAGGGCCCGGCGCGGGCAATTCTCACGGCGGAGCGCACGGCGCTCAACTTCGCACAACGCATGAGCGCTATTGCGACCCTCACCGCGCGCTTCGTGGAGCTCGCGGGGCCTGCACGCATTGCGGATACCCGCAAGACGACGCCGGGCCTGCGCGCATTCGAAAAGCACGCGGTGCGCGTGGGCGGCGGGACGAACCACCGCTTCGGGCTCTCGGACGCGGTGATGGTGAAGGATAACCATCTGGCGGCGCTCGGCGTGGCGCAGGCCCCGGCCCCGGCACTCACGGCGGCGCTGCGCGGACTGCGCGAGCGAGTGGGGCATACAACGTCGATCATCGTGGAGGTCGACCGACTGGACCAGGTCGAGGCCGTTGTGAACGCGGGCGTCGACACGATCTTGCTTGATAACTTCTCGCTCGAGGATCTACGGGCGGCGGTGGAGCTCATCGCAGGCCGTGTGACCGTGGAGGCGAGCGGTAACGTCAATCTCGAGACGGTCGCAGAGATCGCGGCGACGGGCGTGGACGTCATCTCCGTCGGCGCAATCACTCACAGTGCGGGCGTGCTCGACTTGGGGCTCGACGAGCTGTGATGTACCTCGATGCCGCAGCGACGGCGCCGCTGCGCCCCGAGGCGCGTGCCGCGATGGAGCGCGTGTGGGACGCAGGGCAGGCGAATGCCTCGAGCCTGCATGCCGCGGGCGCGGCGGCGCGCCGGGAACTCGAGTATGCGCGGGAGACGGTCGCCGCAACTTTCGGCGTGGCTCCGGAAGGCGTGGTCTTTACCTCGGGCGGGACTGAATCGAATAACTTAGGCGTCCTCGGTCTGGCGCTGGCGCACCCACGCGGGCGCCGGATTGTGACGACGCGCATTGAGCATTCCGCAGTGGCGCAGTCGGTCGCCTACCTGGAGCGCATGCATGGCTTCGCGGTCGACTACGCGGACGTCGACGCGACGGGACGCGTGGAGATGGGGGAGCTGGCGCCGGAGACGACGCTTGTTGCGATGGGCGCGGCGAACTCGGATATCGGAACCGTGCAGGACGTCGCTGCGGTGGTGGAGCGCGCTCATGCGGTGGGGGCGCTGGTCCACCTCGATGCGGTTCAAGCCGCGGTCGCGTTGCCCTTGAGCCTTGCGGCAGACGGGTGGCCGGGACCGGGGCCGGATGCGGTGGCGCTGGCCTCCCATAAATTTGGCGGCCCGCAGGGCGTGGGCGCGCTGCTTCTGCAGCGGGCGGTGGAGCTTGAGCCGTTGCTCCACGGCGGCGCTCAGGAAGGCGGGCGGCGCGCCGGGACGGAGAATGTCGCAGGCATTGCAGGATTTGCGGCGGCCGTGGCAGCGCAGCGGCGTGACGTCGCACAGCGCGCGGTGGTGCTCATGAACAGCCGGGATGCGCTCATCGCTGCGGTGCTGGAGCGGGTGCCGAGTGCGCGGCTCACGGGGCACCCGGAGGAACGTCTGCCTGGACATGCCTCGTTTGTCGTCGACGGCGTCTCCGGCGACGCGCTGCTGGTGGCGCTGGACGCGGCGGGAGTGGCGGCATCGGCAGGCTCAGCGTGCGGGCGGGGGACCTCGCCGGTGCTGACGGCCTTGGGCCTAAACGGGGAGGAAGCCCTGCGCTTTAGCTTGTCGCGGCCGCTGGAGGAGCGGGACATTGCGCTCATTACCGGGGTGATGGCGCGCGAGGTCGCGCGTTATGCGGGGAGTTGATCCTCGACGTAGGTCTGGCGGGATGCGAAGTAGCCGGCGACGAGGGTAACGAGGCCGATGGCGGCCATCACCGTGAGGGGAATGAAGAAGGAGTCGGTCGCCTCGTGCGCGGCGCCGGTGAGCAGGGGACCGAGCGAGGCAAAGGTGTAGCCCACACCTTGGCCGAAAGAGGTGAGTGCGGTGGCACCCTCGAGGGTGCGTGCCCTGATATTGACGAGCACCATGCCCATGGGGAAGATGACTGTACCGACGGCGGCGAGCGTGACCCAGAGCCACGGCGCTGCGAGCGGGGCGAAAGCAAGGCCCAACAGCGCGGCAGAAAAGAAGACCGCGGACATGATGACGACGGGGAAGACGTTGGCCAAACGACCTGCCAGCCACGGCCGACGATCGTGACAGGAATGCCCAGTGCGCTGAAGATGGCGAGCATATTCGCCCCATACTGCGCGGTTTGGCCCGCGTCGGTGAAGATCTGCGGGATGAACGTCATCATCGTGTAGGCCACGAGCGAATTGGAGCCGAACATGAAGGCCAAGCCGACGCCGATGGTGGTGCGCCACACCGGCAGATGGAAGTTGGGCTCGGGCGCGGTGTTGATGGGGTTCGGGCCGCGGCGGATGAGCAGAGACATCCAACTCACTGCCGCGATGGCGGCGAGCACACCCCAGGAGCCAAGCGAAATCTGCCAGCCGGGCAGGCCCATGTTCTCCGCCCAGTCCATCATGGGCACGGCGCCAATGGGTGCTGCGGCGAGCATGATCTGACTCGACATCATGAAGGTGAGCGACATGCTGGGCACGTGACGCGGGAAGTATTCGCGCACGACAAGCGGCATGGTCGCGTTGAGGATGCCGATGGCAAACAGCGCGATGAGTGAGCCGACGAGCAATAGCCACTCGTTGGGATAGACGACGCGCAGCAGCTGGCCCACGGCGGTAAGTCCGAGCGCGAGGAGCATCATCTCGCTGAGCGTGAAGCGTTCCTTGATACGGGGGAGCACGAATGCCGAGACCGCGAACATCGCCGTGGGCACCGTGCCGATGATGCCAACCATGGTTCAGCTCATGCCGGTGGAGGCTTGGATCTCCGGAATGAGTGGGGAGATCGCCGTGATGACGGAGCGCAAATTCACCGCGGCCAGGATGATAGCGATAAGTGCAGTGATGCGCGGATAGCGGATGTTCTTGGGCGGGGTCGGTGTGCTCATGACGGTGCTTAATCTTAGGCGCTGGTGACGCTGGCGCCGATCCGAGCGTTCCGCCCCGCGCCCCGCAGGTCTGTGCGGCTAGGCTGGGGCTCATGAAGACGATTCTCAACGTGATGTGGTTTATCTCCGGCGGCTTCTTCCTCGCCTTGGGCTACTTCCTGGCAGGTATCCTCGCCTGCATCTTCGTGGTCACCATCCCCATGGGCGTGGCCTCGTTCCGCATGGCACGCTTTGCCCTGTGGCCCTTTGGCAAAACCGTCGTGCAGCCTGCCCGAGGCACCGGCGGCATGTCGGCCGTCTCCAACGTGTTGTGGTTTATCGTTGCAGGTCTCTGGCTGGCCATCGGCCACGTCGCCACCGCGCTCGCGCAGACCGTGACCATCGTGGGTATCCCGGTGGCCCTGGCTAACCTCAAGATGATCCCGGTGACCTGCTTCCCGTTCGGCCGCAAGATCGTGGACTCGGATGTCATCCCGCACGGCTGGGAGCCCATGATCAAGCTCTAAGAGTTTTCTCCAGAAACCGGTTATCGGCAGCGGACATGGGATAGGCTGACGATAACCTAGTTCTCATTTTTTACAAGGAGTTCGTCACGCCTGGTTTTAGCCTGGATAAACTGCAACAGCTCGCCGGCCCTGCCGCCGCGGTGGTCGCGCTCATCATCACGCTGATTGCCTCCCTCGTGCCGGGACTCGGGTCAAGCGCCCCGACCGAGACGAAGGGCACCGTCATCTTCACCGTCGTGGACCGCGTCGGCCTTCCCATGCGGTGTTCCTACACGAGCACGTGGCCGGAGATCCAGACCAAGGAACTCAAATTCACCGCGGAGAATGGCACCGTGGGCTTCGACGCCCCAGCCGGCACCACCGTGGACGTGACCTTCGACTGCCCGGCTGGCATGGCCACCGCCAGCGCGACCGCACCGGAGACCGGCGTCGCACAGAAGAAGGTCACTGTGGACGGCTTTGCGTTGAGCTCGAAGAATGAGGGATCGAGCGCAGCGTAAACGCAGACCACACTGGAAATATAGGGACGCCACGGTTGATGTGGGCGTCCCTATTTCTTATAGACACCTCCGCGCGCACCGAGGGTAAAAATCTTGATGACGAGTAGTCCTTGGTCAACGGTGTACCCCACGTGGTACCTTCCCACGCGGATGCGATAGCCCTCTCGCCCTTGGAGTTTCTCGTAGCCCGTGGGGAATGGATCGGTCTCGAGAGCATCGATGGCACCCTGCATGGCGGAGTACGCAGCGGGATCATGGCGACGAATTATGCGCCACTGTCGTTCGGCGAGCGTCCTAAAGGTTATCTCGAAGACCACAGAATGAAGAACAATCAGAAATGGTACACACAGTATTTTTGTAAACTCTGTACCTACTGGCACTACTTTGGCTGGCGATATGACGCCACGTGAACGCGAAAGCTCCATTTCGCTGCGTCACCGACGCGAAGAATTGGGCGTTACTATTGATGAAAGTCGCTGTACCGGGAAGCGGACGATCGTTACCCGCACTGGGAAACGCGTTGCGGCAACCGTTCCCGTCAGTGATCTAGAAAGGCTTGAGGAGCTCGCATCCTTCCTTTGCTGGTCATTGCGACGTCTTATGTAAGCCAGGGGATAGGCTGGGGCGGGGTGGCCTCCTCCGATGAGGAAGGCGTGCCGTGGAGCGAGGTGACTTCGGACGGAGTGATTCTCAACGTCGTGGGGTTCATGGCGTTCTCCTTCGTCCTCGTGCTGCCTATCTACTTGGTCCGCAGGCACGTGTGGGATAAGAAGCAGCAGGACGCGTCCCAGTCCTAAAAAAGAAACTCTCAGTTCCACCGCGATGGTGAACTGAGAGTTTCTCCGTAGCGCGCTACCGGCGAGGCCGGGACGCGCGATATGGTCTTAGCGGTTCTGGCGGTACCAGCGCACGAGCTCGTCGGTGGAGGAGTCACCGGAGTTGGCGGCTTCTTTGCCGGAGACGGCAGGAGCGAGGTCGTTGGCCTGCTGCTTGCCCAGCTCCACGCCCCACTGGTCGAAGGAGTTGATGTCCCAGATGATGCCCTCAGTGAAGACGATGTGCTCGTAGAGCGCAATCAGCGCACCGAGAATCTCCGGGGTCAGTTCCTCCGCGAGGATCGTGGTGGTGGGGCGGTTACCCGGCATGACCTTGTGCGGAACCACTGCCTCGTCCACGCCTTCAGCGGCGATCTCCTCGGCAGTCTTGCCGAATGCCAGGACCTTAGTCTGAGCGAAGAAGTTGCCCATCAGAAGGTCATGCATGGAGCCGGTGCCGTCGGAAGTAGGGAAGTCCTGCTTCGGGCGAGCGAAACCGATGAAGTCAGCCGGAATGAGGCGGGTGCCTTGGTGCATCAGCTGGAAGAAAGCGTGCTGGCCATTGGTGCCTGGCTCGCCCCAGAAGATCTCACCGGTGCCGGTGGTCACGGCGGTGCCGTCGCGGCGCACCGACTTGCCGTTGGATTCCATGGTCAGCTGCTGGAGATAAGCCGGGAAGCGGCCCAAGTCCTGGGAATAAGGCAGGACCGCGTGGGTCTGTGCGCCGTGGAAGTTGGAGTACCAGACACCGAGCATGCCCATCAGAACCGGGATATTGCTCTCCAGCGGGGTGGTGCGGAAGTGCTCGTCCATGGCGTGGAAGCCCGCGAGCAGAGCCTTGAAGTTATCCGGGCCGATGGTGCACATCAGGGACAGGCCAATCGCGGAGTCCATGGAGTAGCGGCCGCCCACCCAGTTCCAGAAACCAAACATATTCTCGGTGTCGATGCCGAAGGCGGCGACCTTCTCAGCGTTGGTGGAAACTGCAACAAAGTGCTTGGCCACTGCGGCTTCGCTGCCCAGCTGCTCAATGAGCCATGCGCGAGCAGCGTGCGCATTGGTCAGGGTCTCCTGGGTGGTAAAGGTCTTGGAGGCAACTATGAAGAGGGTCTTGGCAGCGTCGAGGCCATCGAGTGCTGCAGCCATATCTGCCGGGTCTACGTTAGAGACGAACTTGGCCTTGACACCAGCGTCTTCGTAGGCGCGCAACGCCTTGGACGCCATGGCCGGGCCAAGGTCAGAGCCACCGATGCCGATGTTGACCACAGTGGTGATGCGCTCACCGGTGTGGCCGAGCCACTTGCCGGAGCGGAGGGCGTCGGCAAAAGTGCTCATGCGGTCCAAAACCTCGTGGACGTCAGCGATGACGTTCTGGCCATCGACGTTGAGCTCGGCGTCGGCAGGCTTGCGCAGCGCGGTGTGCAAGACGGCGCGGTCCTCGGTGTTGTTGAGGTGCTCGCCGGCGAACATAGCGTCGCGGCGGCCCTCAACGTCGGCGGCGCGGGCGACGTCGACAAGCGCTGCGAGAACGTCAGCATCCACAAGGTTCTTGGAAAGATCGACGTGCAGGCCCGCAGCATCAAAAGTCAGGGTGGTGGCGCGGGACGCGTCGGCGGCGAAAAGCTCACGCAGGTTGAGGTTCTTCTTCTCTTGGAACAGCTGCTCAAGTGCGGTCCACTGAGGCTGTGCGGTGATGTCCATTACAAGGGCCTTTCTGGCATTAGTTAGACATGAGTTTTTACCCAATCCACCGTAGTCCACTGCCGCGACTTTCGCCGTCGCTAGCCGGCTGTCCCAAAGACAAGAAATTACAGAACCATCGCGCCAATCCAGCCGGCGATCAGCAGCGGGATGTTGAAGTGGAGGAAGGTCGGGATGACCGAGTCACGGATGTGATCGTGCTGGCCGTCAGCGCCCAAGCCCGCAGTCGGTCCCAGCGTGGAGTCGGAGGCGGGGGAGCCAGCATCGCCCAGCGCGCCTGCTGTACCCACGATTGCCACCGTGGCGGCCGGGCTAAAGCCCAAGGACATGCACAGCGGGACGTAAATGACCGTAATGATGGGAAGGGTGGAGAAGGAGGAACCGATGCCCATCGTGACGATGAGACCCACCAAGAGCATGGCTCCGGCCGCCAGCATCTTGTTGCTGCCGAAGGCATCCGCAGTGGCGGTGACGAGCTCCTCGACCTCACCTGTTGCGCTCATGACTGACGCGAATCCTTGGGCCGTAATCATGATGAATCCGATGAGCGCCATCATGCGCATGCCATCGGAGAAGACATTGTCTGCCTTGCGCCAGTTCACCGCACCGGTGATGAGTAGGATGCCCAGGCCGGTCAGTGCGCCGACCATCAGGCCGTCGGATTCGAAGTCCAAGGATTGCATGATGATCTGCACGGCGAATGTTGCCACGATTGCGATAATGCTGACCCAAATTTTGTACGGCGCGGGCGCTTCCTCGGTGGGCTCTTCGTCAGAGATTGGGGCGTCGGCGTAGTCGCGCGGCTTGCGGTAACTGATGAAGATGGCGATGAGCAGGCCGGACAGCATGCCCAGTGCCGGGATGCCCATGACCTTCATGATGGAGATGCCATCGGTGTCGAGGCCGGCCTCGTTGATGTTGAACAGCAAGATGTCGTTCAAGAAGATGGAGCCGAAGCCCACTGGCAGGAACATGTAGGTGGTGACTAGGCCGAAGGTCAGGCAGCAGGTGATAAGTCGGCGGTCGATGCGCAGCGCGTTCATCACCTTGAGCAGCGGCGGCACGATGAGCGGGATGAACGCAATGTGGACGGGAATGACGTTCTGGCTCATCACGGCCATGGCGATGAGACCCACCACCAGGATCCATTTGGTGGCAGACGCCGCGCTTGGCGACGCCCCATTCGCAGTACCGGCTGTCGCCGGGCTGATGCGGCGGATAAGGAAGTTGGCTAGTAGCTGGGGCAGGCCCGTTGCGGCAACGCCCATGGCGAAGGCGCCGAGGAGGGCGTAGCTTAGCGCGATCTTGGCACCGCCGCCGAGGCCGTCCTGGAAAGCAACCATTGTGGCATCGAGGCCCATGCCGGAGAGGAGGCCGCCAGCCAGGGCTCCGAGAAAGAGTGCGACGACCACGTGGACGCGCAGGAGTGCGAGGGCCAGCATGACGATAACCGCAATGAGAACAGCATTCATGCTGATGAGATTACGGTATTTTATCCAGAAAACTGAAATTTATTGATTGCGATTAGCCGAGCTTGCCGCGACCCATGCGCAGCAGGGCAGTGGCGATTGCGGGCCCTTCTTCGCCGAGCTCGTCGCGGAACTCGTTGAGGATGGCGATTTCGCGGGTGTGTACTAACTTGGTTCCACCCGAGCTCATGCGGGTGCGGCCAATGGTGCGTGAGATCTCGGAGCGGCGCTTTACTGCATCGAGGATGACTCGGTCAAGACGGTTAATCTCGAGGCGATAGTTTTGAATCTCCGCGTCGGTGAGGGGATCGTCAGTGCCGGAAGGCATGCGGATCTCCATGCCGTTATCAACGACGTTGACGTCATGAGCGTCGACACCAGCGGTGGCGTCGCCGTGCTGATCGGGAGTTTCGTGTGCAGTGGACATAGACACCGATTGTGCCACTCGGAAACTAAAATTGAAACTTTCAACGCGGCGTTCCCGTTGTGTTCGAAAGTGCTGGGTATGGCGTGTTATGGGGCAATGTCCGGAGGGACTAGTAGGTTGGTAGGCATTATGAATGATGCGTCTCCATTTTCTCCCGCCCCGCGTCCCGAAGGCCATGGCAGTGCTGGTGCCCCCGGCGATTCAGCCGGTGGATTCGGTGCTGGCCAGCAGCCGGATCTCTTCGGCGGCTTTGGGCAGCCTGCCCGCGCCGCCACTCCACCAGCCTCGGCCAGCCAGAGGCTCGCTAGTCACGCGGCAGCCGATCAGAGACCAGCTGGCCCAGATCCGCTGACGGAGGGGCTTAACCCGCAACAAATAGAGGCCGTCACGCACGCAGGATCGCCGCTGCTGATCGTGGCGGGCGCGGGTTCAGGTAAGACTGCCGTGCTCACGCGCCGCATTGCTTATCTCATGCGTAACCGAGGCGTGGCGCCGTGGGAGATCCTGGCGATTACCTTTACCAACAAGGCTGCGGCCGAAATGAAGGAGCGCGTCGGCCAGCTCGTGGGTCCGGTGGCTGAGCGCATGTGGGTCTCGACCTTTCACTCCATTTGTGTGCGCATCCTGCGCCAAAACGCTCAGCTAGTCCCAGGGCTAAATACCAACTTCACCATCTATGACGGGGACGATGCGCGCCGCCTGCTGACCATGATTGCCAAGGACATGCAGCTGGACTTGAAGAAGTACACGGCACGCGTGCTGGCTAACCAGATCTCGAATCACAAGAACGAGCTGGTTTCCCCTGACTATGTCTTAGCTGAGGCGGAGAAGACCAAGAATCCTTTCGAGATTACGGTGGCGCGCGTATTCGACGAGTACCAGCGGCGCCTGCGCGCGGCTAATTCGGTGGACTTTGATGATCTGATTGGTGAGGTCGTCCGCATCTTCAATCAGCATCCCCAGGTGGTGGACTTCTACCGTCGTCGCTTCAAGCACGTGCTGATCGATGAGTACCAGGACACCAACCATGCACAGTACGCTTTGGTGTCTGCGCTGGTCGGTAGGGGAGAACTGGGGCCGGACGCGCCGGAGCTGTGCGTGGTGGGTGACTCTGATCAGTCCATTTATGCATTCCGTGGCGCCACCATCCGCAATATCCAGGAGTTCGAACGCGACTATCCGCAGGCGCACACCATCTTGCTTGAGCAGAACTATCGCTCGACGCAGACCATTCTGAACGCCGCGAATGCGGTGATTGCTAAGAATGAGGGCCGGCGCGAGAAGAACCTGTGGACCGCTCACGGGGAGGGCGCCAAGATCGTCGGCTACGTTGCGGACAACGAGCACGATGAGGCGCGCTTTATTGCCTCAGAGATCGATTCCTTGTCTGACAAGGGCCGCGACTATTCGGACATCGCGATCATGTACCGCACCAACAACGCGTCCCGCGCACTGGAAGACATCTTCGTTCGCTCCGGCATTCCGTACAAGGTGGTTGGCGGTACGCGCTTCTACGAGCGCCGGGAGATTCGTGACATGGTGGCTTACCTGCGCATCATCGATAATCCGGATGACACGGTGAGCCTGCGCCGCATCATCAACGTGCCGAAGCGTGCTATTGGTGACAAAGCCCAGGCCCAGATAGCACTGCATGCGGAGAACCTCGGCATCAGCTTTGGCAAGGCGCTTTATGATGCCGCAGCTGGCAACGTTGCGGGCCTGGGTACCCGCGCGGTCAATTCGGTGTCGAAGTTCAACGAGATGATGGAAGGTATCCGGGCCCAGATTCCGGGCATGACCAATGAAGTTACGCACCAGCCAGACCTAGGCGAGCTGTTGAGCGCAGTACTGGACGCCACCGGATACCGCGCAGAGCTGGAAAACTCCAACGACCCGCAAGATGGCGCCCGCTTGGACAACCTCAATGAGTTGGTTTCTGTAGCACGCGAGTTTAGCTCCGAGGCCGCGAACCAATTGGCATTCACTGGTGCCGATGTTGAAAACGACATAAGCTCAGAGCTCGCCGAGGGGGAGGCCCTGCCCGGCTCGCTCCAGGCGTTCCTGGAAAAGGTGTCGTTGGTAGCTGACGCTGACCAAATCCCAGACAATGAGTCCGGAGTGGTCACGCTGATGACGCTGCATACCGCCAAGGGCTTGGAGTTCCCAGTCGTCTTCCTCACCGGCTGGGAGGACGGCCAATTCCCGCACATGCGTTCTTTGGGGGACCCCAAGGAACTCAGTGAAGAACGCCGCCTGGCGTACGTAGGCATCACGCGTGCTCGTGAGCAGCTGTATTTCACCCGTGCGATTCTTCGCTCGTCGTGGGGCAATCCGATGACGAATCCGGCCAGCCGCTTCCTCGCCGAGGTCCCAGAGGACCTCATCGACTGGCGCCGTGAAGAACCAGACAGCTCGCTGTCCAGTGCATGGGGTGGAGATGACTCCTACCAATACGGTCGTTCTTATGGTTCGGATTGGTCTGGGTGGGGCAGGACCTCCCCGCGCGCTACGTCTTCCCCTTCGCAACGCACGCGGAAACCTGCCGCTTCGACCTCGATGCCAAAGAACAACCAGTTGAATTTAGTTGTGGGGGACCGTGTCAATCACGCTAAATACGGACTGGGCACGGTCATCGATGCCTCCGGCTCCGGTCCACGCGCCACCGTGACGGTGGACTTCGGATCGGCAGGCAAGGTGCGCCTCATGCTTATCGGCGGTGTTCCGATGGAAAAGCTTTAGGCGCTAGGGGGAGCTCGCTTAGATGATGATTCCACGCTGAGCGAACCACGGAACCGGGTCGACGGCTGCGCCGCCACCTGGGTGCACCTCGAAGTGGAGGTGCGGGCCGGTGGAGTGGCCCTCGTTGCCGATGACGGAGATCTGCTGTCCAGCAGAGACTCGGTCGCCGACGTTTACGAGGAGCTGGTCACCTGGCATGTGGCCATAGACGGAGATGGTTCCATCGTCGTGCCGGATGCGGATCCAGTGGCCAAAGCCTTGCGCTGGACCAGAGGAGATAACTTCACCGTCCATGATGGAGTAAATCGGCGTGCCAATCGGGTTGGCAATATCGATACCGTTGTGGAAGGTGCCCCAACGCGGGCCGAAGCCGGAGGTGAAGGTACCGGAGGTTGGGAACACAACGGTGTTTCCGGAGCTATCCTGGCCCTTGACTGGGGTCAGTCCGGAGTGGTCACCCGCTGGGGCATAAGCCTCAGCGAGGCCTGGGATGCTGGATGGGTCAAGAACGATGTTCAGGGCGCCGCCGTTGTTAGAAATCTCAGGTGAGACTGCGCCCGCCAAGACGCCGGCGGTGGACTTGGTGAGTCCCACGAAGGCGTCGATAAGCGTGGTGTTATCTGCATTAGTTGTAACTTCTGGCTTTGACGAGCCATCAGAGACGTCAACGCTGGCTGCCGGCTGCGCGGCGGAGGCGTTAGCGCCCATGGTGGTAGCAAGTGCAGTGCTCAAGGATAGAGCCGTGAGCGTCACAATCTTGCGTGCGCGGGAATTGCGCTTCATAACTTCAAGTCCTTTTCATGACGGAGCATGTTCGGGGTGGCTCGGTTAAGCCTGCGGGATGCCATTGATTTCAAGTCCGACACGCCGGGAAAGTTCAATCCCGGCTTGGCGGCCTGTTTGTGGCAACGAGATAAAGCTATCGGCCTTTTCCGTGAACTGCAATATCTGAAATTGCAGGTAAACGCCGGAATTTTTCGAAAATCATTCGAACATGCCAGCATGTTGCGCGTGTTACTGATGTGAAAGAAGTTGCGACTGTGAAGCTTGGGTTTAACGTGTGGGGGTGTGTTATGGGGGTGAATCCTCCTACGCGATGAGAAACGCTGGATGAGCTGCGACAAGGCTGGTGCCTAGACCGCTTTCTAGGCGAGAGCTCGCTGCTCGTCGCGACCACGGGCAGTGATGTCACCGCCACGTCCCCGCGCCTGGCTCAGCGCAGAAATTGCGGCACCGACCAAGGGCACTGCAATAACCACCAGAAGCATCCACCAGTCCGGTTGGAAGTACTCGATACCGTTAATTGAATATGGATTGGAGTTATAGAGGTTTCGGGGAGCTTCGCTGAGGAACACGCCGACAGCTTGACCCAACACATATCCCGTCAGCATGCTGACTCCGGCGATGATCCATGTCTGCCACGCACTAACCTTGGCCATCAAGCTCAGCGGCGCACCCAGCGAGCTATAGGTGTCTGCTTCGCGCCGCATGGCAACGGCGGTATTCGCAATGATGAAGACCAAGGCCAGCACGCTGAGCACAGCGAGGATTGCAGCTGGGACCCATTCACCACTCTGCGGAGTGCCAGTGAAGGAAATAGTGTGGGTTCCACCTGATGCTTGCTCGACAGCAAAGGAGATGCCCTCCCGCTCCTTTGGAGTAGGGGTGTCGTTAAAAGCTACTGCTGTTCCTAGTCGCGCAGCTTTAATATTCAGCTTTTCCGCGGCGCCAGGGCTAATCAGTGTTACGTCGCGCGCCAAAATAGGCAATGCCTCAACTGCCGGAAGCTTTGCAGTAGCGCTGCCGATGACGCTGCCATTTCTTTGCTCGGCGCGTTCTGCGGTGAAGCGTGCTTCGCTGCGGCCCTCCAAATGGCGACCGTGGGCTAAGACGATGCCGCCCTGTTCAAGGGTGGCAGCTGCCTTGTCCTTGTCTGCCGGACTGTCGAAGTTGAAGAGATCGAGTGTCTCCGGCGTTGCCTCAAGGGTTCTTCCGTACTTCATCAGATCGCTGGTGGGAAGCCATGTCATCATTTCATGCGCACAGGCCTCGCGAGCCTCAGCTGAAGTATCAGTTGTTCGACCTTGCCTATCGATGAAGGTCGCTTCTTCGACGTTGTCTGTTGGATCCGTCTGCTCGCAGACGAAGTCATATTCCATCGTGAGTTTGGCGCTGGGTACCTGCGAGTCCGGCAGATGCGCGGAATAAGGGTCCACGTAGCCGCGCAACTCCATCGCGTGGCCGGGTTTCTGAGCAAGCGCGGCATCGGCTGCGGCTGTTTCAGCACTTGAGTTGGGGTTATCAACGGCGTTTGAATAGTCATCGGTGGCGATGATCGCCGTTGAACCTGGGTTGACCAAGGTGGATTGCTCCTCCCACTTGGCGGCTTCGAGGAAGGAAATCACAGAGCCCGCCGCTGCGGTGAACGTGATTGCTAGGAGCGCCACCGCAGTGGGAATGGTGCGCATGCCACGTCGCAGTAGACCTCGCCCGGCAAGGCGGAGAGCGAGGCCGCCGTGGCTGCATAGCCGGGAAGCCGCAAAAATGAGGGCGGGCGCACTTGCCCCGACGGCGATGAAGGCCAAAAGCCCCAAAGGGCCGAAGAACATTTGTCCTGCTGGTGTTAGGGAAAGGAGAACCAAGATTGGCAGGGCCATTGGCCCGTATGCCATCTCTTTACGCCAGCGCACTATGCGGTCAGGGCTGCCGCCTTGGATTGCGGTCGTCAGCGCCGAGCGTGCCGCCAACCAAGCCGGAATTGCTGCAGCGCACGTAGAGCCAAGGACAGCAATCACCCATATCTTCGCGCACATCAGCCAGGGGATATCGAGGGGTAGACCTGGGAAGTGAACGCACCAGGTCGCGATACCGATGGCAAAGCCCAAGACTGCACCAATCGTCGCGCCCACTACTCCGGTGAGGAAGCCATATGCCAGCACGGCAGCGGCGATGTGCTTCGGAGAGGCGCCCTGCGAGGCCATGAGCGCATAAAGGCGTAGGTTCTTACCCAACGCAAAGCTGAAGACTGGCGCAATGAGGACCAGAACGAGCAACGCTGCGAAGGAATAAACGCTCGCAACGAAAAGCAAGAAGAGGATCTCATCTCCGGTTAGGCTGGGTGTCACATCGCTGTTGGAATCAAGGTGGCTGTCGTACAGCGCCAGGCCCTTCTTGGCTAGGGCTTTTGCGTCATCCTCAGTGAGCTGGTGGCTGCCCACGATCGCCCACATGGCTTGGCCAGGATTGTGGTCCAAGTCTTCGTCGCTGACCAATGCCGGTGCCGTGGCGTAGCTATCAACGCCGGGAACGATGCCCGCAACCTTAGCTTCATTTCCTCCACTGACCTCCACCACGTCGCCAACGTCGGCGCCGATCTTCTTGGCCGTATCAGCAGAAAGAAGTACTTGCCCAGGTTGCAATTTATAGTGCTCCAGAAGCACCGCAGCCTCAGCGGGCGGATTGTCTACGTCGAACTGAGAAAAGGTCGTTCCAGCACTCTTAGAGCCAAAGCGAACAGGACCATGGAAGAAATTGACCACAGGGCTAGCCTGTAGGTCACCAGGAAGGGCCTCGTTCGCAACATCGCGGAAGTTTCGCTCCGAACCGTTGTCGAATTCTGGTGAAGCTGGGCTAATGGTGCGATTCATGCTGTACATCAGCGAGCTGAACTGGCTTTCGGAGGACACACCGACTCCGAACGCGATGAGTGCCGCGACCGGAAGAGCCACCAGTAACAGGCCTGCGAGCGAGCGCCACGGGTGTTTGACCATGTCGCGCCTCGTTGGGCGCGTGACAGCCGAGAACGAAGACATAACTAGTTGCCCTCCTTGCTGAGTTTGCCGTCGCGGACCATGACCACGGAGTCGGCCCAGCCAGCAAAGCGTGGTTCGTGTGTGACGAGCAGTCCGGATGCTCCGGCGTCGATGCGCGAGCGCAGCAATTTCATGATCGAATCGCTCGTACTCGTATCGAGTGCGCCCGTGGGCTCATCTGCCAGAAGCACTTTGCGGGGCCCGATGAGTGCGCGTGCGATAGCCACTCGTTGGGCTTGGCCGCCGGAAATCTCTTCGGGAAAGCGGTCAGCAACGCCCTCGAGGCCGACCTCTGCGAGCGCTTCCTTGGCGGCCTCTCGGCACTTCTCGCGGGATACGCCGTCGAGCTCTAGAGGCAGTGTCACGTTCTCACCGACCGTCAGCGTGGATACCAGGTTGAAGTTCTGAAATACGAAACCCAAATGGCGGCGGCGCATGGTGGCAGACGATGACTTGGAGAGATCGGCGGCATCCGCGCCGTCGATAAGCACCCTGCCCGAGGTCGGCGGGAGTAGGAGCCCGGCAACGTTGAGCAGGGTGGATTTACCGGAACCCGATGGGCCCATGACTGCCACAAGCTCGCCGGGGCGCAGCTGTAGATCGATGTTGTCCAAGGCTGTAACCTGCCGGGCGCCCGTGCCGAAGACGCGGGTGACCTCCTGCAACTCCAGGGGGAACGGTGCATGAGCGTTGGTGGTGGCGTTCATTGTTAATCCTCTTCCGGCTTGGTAGTGGGGGACAAAGATGTTGGAGCGGCTAAAGACTCTGCGCGATCGAGCCATCGGGAGAGCGCTTCGAGGTCGAAAATCTCCCTCTCTAGAGCCAACCTTCGTGCGCTGCGCTCTTCTGGTATTTCGGAAGCTTGTTGGTTGAGGATGCGAAGCTGCTTCATCGTGGCAAAGCGCTGCGTATCCAAGATTTTTAGGGCATCAACGTCGCTGCGGTTGGCGGCGAGTGCAATCTTGAGCACCAGCTCGTCGCGCTCGATGGGCCGCTTGTCGACGCCGCGCGTCCACCACGCTGCCAGCTCGCTCCGGCCTTCCTCAGTGATGGAGTATTCAACGGCCTTTCTGCCCGTGGGGCCGGTAACCTCGCCGCTCTCTACGATGAAGTTGTCACGTTCCAAACGTTTGAGGGTTTGGGAAACCTGGCCGATATTGAGGGGCCACAGGCCCTCCATGGCATCGGCAAACTCGTGCTGCAATTGGCTGGCCGTGGCTGGCCTGGCACTGAGAAGCGATAGCAAAGAATGTTTCATTGACATGGTCGGTGCCCGTTCTTGGGAGAATTTTGGGAAGGACAGTGAGGGCGCTGGTATGCGATATCTGAAAAACTCGATGGTTACCGGGTAATCACTTTGGAGCTTACCGGGTAAGCTTTAAAAGGGCAATGGCCCGGCCTTCTTGGGGCAATTATTAGGGCAGCGGTCTCCGTTTGGGGACAATCCCGCAAACTCGGGGTTTAGAGTTTTTGAAACGGGGGTGGGAAGGGCCTTTTTTAAGCCTTTCGCTGTAGTTGAAAGACATTCCCTAAAGAGATCTATTTCACGGCCGAGAAAAGGAAAAGAAAGCGGCTGAAAGCTTAAAAACGGCAATGAAGCGAAGTGCTTCATTGCCATTGTGGGATAAAGGGGAGAGGTGGGAAGGAAGAATTTTTGGGGGCTTGAGCGGTCTTAGGAGATAACGATGCCGCGCTCAGCGAACCAAGAGATTGGGTCAACTGCGCCCTGGCCTGCAGGGTGGATTTCGAAGTGCAGGTGGGAACCGGTGGAGAAACCGAGGGAGCCCATGCCGGCGATCTTCTGGCCAGCGTGGACGCGCTCACCAACAGCGACGTCGAGGGTCTGCATGTGGCCGTAAACGGTCATGGAGCCATCGTCGTGCTGGATGCGGATCCACTGGCCGTAGCCGGAAGCTGGGCCGGAATCGATGACGGTGCCGTCCATAGCGGCGAGGATTGGGGTACCGACAGCGTTAGCGATGTCGATGCCAGAGTGGAAAGAGCCCCAACGTGGGCCAAAGCCGGAGGTGAAGGCGCCTTCTGCTGGGCGGGCTACGGACGGAGCGCGAGAAGCCTTGTCAGCGGCGGTGCGAGCCTCAGAAGCCTGAATTGCCTTGTTGAGCTGCTCGGTGAGGTCAGTGACCGGTTTAGCCTCAGCTACAGCGAGGATCTGTGGGGTAGCGGCTGCCACGGCATTAGCTGCTGCTTTGGCGCCGTTCTGAGCATTCTCGAGAGCGTCAGACTCGTTAGCCAAGTTATAGTCAACAGTCTGTGCCTTGGTGCCAGCGTCTTCTGCCTGAAGGTTTGCAGCTGCTGCGCCACCAACGCCTGCGGTGGACACTGCTCCTGCAGCGATGGTTACCAGTGCCAGGCGCCCCTTCGCCGTCTGCGAGGTGGTGATCTTGCGGTGACGGCCTGCGCTCCGCTGAGTCTTGCTTCGCATGAATTCTTCTTCCATCATCTTCACAATCACCCAATCGCACCCGCAATAAAATCAGTCAAAGTTTCGCGTTACAGCTTTGGGAGGTTGGTTATGTGATTGTGACCTTCCTGTTACCAACGAGATGTAACAGTAGCGTCTCGAAAAAGTAACAGCAACCCGTTCTTTGGATTTTTCGGGAAAGTCGGTGAAAATCGCAGGAAGTATCAGAAAAATTTTGGATCACATTTGGCTTCATTAGCTGCTATTTGTCGGGGGTAGAAATAAATCGTCACTTGGAAGAGTCACACTACGTGTCTCTTCTTTCCTTTCCTTATATATAGGCCTATTGCGCATCTCATGATTTTCATGAGAGTTTTGGGGTCTTAAAACCAGACGAAAGCGCTGCCTTCTTGTAGAGGAATAAAAGGATTTGCGTACCTTGTCGTCGTGCCAACCTTATAACTGCCTGGCGCCGTGGCAAAGTGGAGCCGATGAACAAAAACACCAGCCCTCAAACGCGGTCGGCCTCCCGCTCGCGCGCGCAAGTGCGCGGGCGGGGTGGAACCGCTAGCTCTAAATCCGCTGCGCGGGTTGCCAGCAAGGTCGGCTCGCAGGCACGAGCACGCCGCGCCACTGCACCGACCACGATGGCCGGGCGCATTCGCCGCATGCTCTGGACCGTGGCTATCCCCAATGTCGTCGTTGTCCTCATCGTGCTTTCGGTAACACTGGCTGCGTTGTTGTTGACCAGCTCGCCGCTGGCGTGGCTGCCCACCATCGTCGCGGAATCGTTGATGGTCTTTAATCTCGCGCCTGTATCGGCAGGGGGCATTGAGCTCTCTGTCATGCCTTTGCTGCCCGCGGGGCTTCTCGCTTTTGTGGTGGGGCATAGGGTGCGCCAGGCCATCAAGCACAAGGTGAGCATCAACGATCTCCTTGTGCTGCTGGCGTGCGTGGTGGCGGTCCCATTGGTTCTGACGATCATCGCGTGGCTGATGCTGTGGGACGCGGGCAAGGTTTATGACGTTTCCCCGCCGAACTTCTTCGCCGTTCTGCCACGCATGTTGCTGCTACACCTTGTGGCCTTGGCGGGCGGCATGGGCCCACGCTTGTGGAAGGCACTGGCGAAGCGATTCGGTTTTCCGCGCATGCTTGTCGACGCCGCGGTTACCGCCCTGCGTTACCTTGGCGCGCTAAGTGTGGTCGCCGCGTTAGTTTTTGTCATCGTGGGGATCGTGGGTTGGTCCCGCCAAGGGCAGTTGATGGATTCTTACCCGGCAATCGACGGTGTGGGAACGTTCCTTCTGTATTGCCTGAGCCTGCTTTACTTGCCCAATGCGATCGTGGGAACTAGTGGCGTCCTTGCTGGCTCCGAATTCCAGTTCGGCCCTGAGAGCAGCGTGAGCTTGTTTAGTATCCACATGGTGCCTTTGCCACCGCTGCCTATCGTCGGCGTGGTTCCGGGGGCTGTGTCCTCGTGGGCAATCGGCTTGTTGGCGCTGCCCATCTGTGCGGCCATTGTGGTGGTCTGGCGGGCACGCCGTCACGTGAGCTTTGCTTTCGCGGCTGCAGCGACTGTGTTCGTTGCTCTCTTTACTCTGATTGCAAGCTACTTTGTGACTGGCACCCTCGGTACATATGGTGCGACCGGTCTGAACATCTGGTCCACTACCGGGCTGGTGGCACTGTGGTTCGCGGCCATTGCGTTCGCCTTTGCTTGTGCCTTTGCGATCGGCGCATGGCATGCTTCCCGCAGCGCTTCTGCTTCTGCAGCCGCAGCTGCTGATGAAGCAGAAGAGGCTGCAGGGGAAGCGGCCCTGACTGATGGTGACACCACTGGGGTCGACGCTGGGGCTGACGCTGGAGCTGAAGCTGCGGCCAGTGCAGCGCCCGACGACGTCGTGAATGCGGACGTAGTGGACGCAGAGATAGAGGAATCTGATGCCAGTGATACCGGTGATGCAGGGAAAGCCGAAGGTGCTGACGATGCTGAAGAAACAGAAGATATAAAGGAAAGCACGGTTGGCGAAGCGGGAGCTCCCTCCTCGGAGACTGAAGAGGCTGCGGGGGAACCTGTGGAAGAGGCTGCGGAGGAGCCGGCAGACGAGCAGCCGAACCAAGCCCAGGGCGACGTGGACGTAAGCAAGGAAGGCGCCGAAGCCGTAGAGGAAGATCTTGAAGTAGTGGAGGGAGAAATCGTCGAAGAATTCCCGCAAAAGGGGTCAAAGGACTAGGCTAAGTGCCGTGACTTCACAGCATCAGCCACAAGGTGAAAACGCCCGTAACTCCCGTCCGAATGAAATCGTGGTTCTGGTTTCCGGAACCGGCTCACTCCTGCAAGCCATCATCGATGCACAGGATGAGAACTATCGTGTGGTCAAGGTCGTCGCTGACGTGCTTTGCCAGGGAATCGAGCGCGCCCAAGCCGCAGGCATTGCCGCAGAAGTAGTGGAGATGGGCCAAGACCGCGCCGAATGGAATAAGCGTCTGGTTGCCGCAGTGGATGCTGCGCAACCAGACATTGTTGTTTCAGCTGGTTTCATGAAGATCCTGGGCGCAGACTTCCTGTCCCGCTTTGAGGGTCGCACCATCAACACCCACCCAGCACTGTTGCCATCCTTCAAGGGCGCCCACGGCGTCCGCGACGCATTGGCATACGGAGTGAAGGTCACAGGTTCCACCGTCCACTTTGTCGATGCCGGCGTAGACACCGGTCGCATCATCGCGCAGGAACCCGTAGCGGTCCGCGCTGACGATGATGAGGCCAGCCTGCACGAACGCATCAAGGTGGTCGAACGCCAACTCATTGTTAAGGTCCTGCGTTCCGCCCAGGTTTCCCAGGAATCCGACAAAACCATTTCGATTCAGCTCTAAAACTTTTAGGAAGGCTTTCTCCGCACTATGAGCGATGACCGTAAGCAAATCAAGCGCGCCCTGATCAGCGTCTACGACAAGACCGGACTCGAGGACCTTGCTCGTTCCCTCGACGCAGCTGGCGTTGAGATTGTTTCCACCGGTTCCACCGCTGCCAAGATCGCAGACCTTGGCATCAACGTCACCCCAGTGGAGAAGCTCACCGGCTTCCCAGAGTGCCTCGAAGGCCGCGTGAAGACGCTGCACCCGAAGGTCCACGCTGGAATCCTGGCTGATACCCGCAAGTCGGATCACCTCGCGCAGCTCGAGGAGCTGGGCGTCGAGGCTTTCCAGTTGGTTGTTGTAAACCTGTACCCATTCCGTGAGACCGTTGCCTCCGGCGCTGACTTCGATGGTTGCGTTGAGCAGATCGACATCGGAGGCCCATCCATGGTCCGCGCTGCTGCGAAGAACCACCCATCCGTGGCCATCGTTGTGGACCCGGCTCGTTACGGCGACGTCGCTGAAGCTGCCAAGAACGGTGGCTTCTCCCTCGAGGAGCGCCGCGCTCTTGCTCGCGACGCCTTCCTGCATACCGCTGACTACGACGCGGCCGTCTCCGCATGGTTCGTGGACCAGCTCACCGAGGGCGGCGCCACCACGACGCTGCGCTACGGCGAGAACTCCCACCAAAAGGCCACCGTTACCCGCGATGGCTCCGGTAAGGGCCTGGCTAACGCGCAGCAACTGAACGGCAAGGAGATGTCCTACAACAATTACCAGGATGCTGACGCCGCGTGGCGCGCCGCCTGGGATCATGAGCGTCCGTGTGTTGCCATCATCAAGCACGCCAACCCGTGCGGTATCGCCGTGTCTGATGAGTCCATCGCTGCGGCACACCGCGCCGCGCATGCGTGCGACCCGCTCTCCGCATTCGGCGGCGTCATCGCCGTCAACCGCGAGGTCTCTGTCGAGATGGCCAAGCAGGTCAAGGACATCTTCACCGAGGTCATCGTCGCTCCGTCCTACGAGGATAGCGCCGTGGATATCCTTAAGGAGAAGAAGAACCTCCGCATCCTCGTTGCCGAGCACGAGGCTCCAGCAGAGGAAATCAAGCACATCTCCGGCGGCGTCCTGTGCCAGGAGCCGGATACTTACCAGGCCGAGGGCGATAAGCCGGAGAACTGGACGCTGGCCTGCGGCGAGCCGCTCAACGACGCTGACCTCGCTGAGCTTGAGTTCGCATGGCGCTCCGTCCGCTCTGTGAAGTCCAACGCCATTCTGCTGTCCAAGAACAACGCCTCCGTGGGCGTGGGCATGGGCCAGGTCAACCGCGTTGACTCCGCCAAGCTCGCCGTCGAGCGCGCTAACGCCCTAGCCGAGGATGGCGCCGAGCGCGCACGCGGCTCGTTTGCCGCCTCCGACGCATTCTTCCCGTTCGCAGATGGCCTGGAGGTTCTCCTCAACGCTGGTGTCAAGGCTGTTGTGCAGCCAGGCGGTTCCATCCGTGACGAAGAAGTCATCGAGGCCGCTAAGAAGGCTGGCGTAACGATGTACCTCACCGGTACCCGTCACTTCTTCCACTAATTCGCTATCGCGAATTAGTAGGTTGCGCCGCTAATTAGGCGCAGCGCTAATTAGCTGAGGGGCCGGGCAGTTCATGCTGGGCCCCTTTAGACGTTTTCGGATGGAACGTCGTTCATGGTCGTTGACGCAGTTGAGGCTGGCGTTGACACCGTGTCTGCTGGGGCGTCTGGAGTGTCTTTTGACAGCAGAAAATATGCCGCGGCGCCTAAGACAATGGAGAGGAAGAGGAAGGCGGCAATCAGACCTAGGATTGCGCCGCTAATCAATCCTTTGCCGTTGTGCGCTGGCATTTGTGCGCCGAAGTTATTAGGTTGCGTAGCCGATGGTGGGTGCGTAGGGTTTGTACCGGGGACAAAAGAGCCGGAACCAAATTGTGGCGATGATTGTGGCGCAGAAAACTGTGGGTAGCCAAACTGGGGCGATGAATTAGGACGCGAGTTATTAGGCTGCGAGCCGAAACCTGGATAGTTCGTCATAGGGATTTCTAAAACGGCCTTTCCTCAACAAAGACGGTGGCGAATCACATAAGCAGTGATAGCAATAGTGACAATGTAACCGAAGATTTGGCTACTTCACCTACTGCCAAGGAAATTTCCTCAGATCCGCCTACTTCGGGGGAGTTCGGCACAAAAAGTAGCTGGTCGAAGGGCACGCGTGTGTCATAATCAAAAATCTAAGTAATTACCATATCCCTGCATAGAGGAGACCGTTTTGTCTGGCGAAAACAATGGCTTTGGCCCCCACCAAGGCGCAAACGAAGCACCCAATACCAACCCTTGGGCAATACAGTCAGACGGGCAGAACGCGGCGGATCAACCACAACAGCAATTCCCGCAAGGCTACTCAGAGCAGGGGTACCCGCCGCAGGACAACGGCCAATACGGGCAGTCCAACATGGGTTCACCATTTGTTGGTGACTCCGCGCCGTACTATGCGCAAGGCGGATACGGTCAGCAGTATGGTCCTGAGTATGGTTCTGCGGATTACAGCCAGGCGGCGCCGGTGTACCAAGAAAAGCAGTCGAGCGGTGCGAGGTGGGCAATCATTGCTCTCATTGTGCTTGCCGTCATCGCGCTCTGCGCTGCTTTGGCATTTTTCCTTCTTAAGAGCGGCAGCGATGAGAAGAACACCAGCCCGATACTGACAACCTCTGCAGCAACGACCATCGAGGCGCCACCAACCGAAGAAGCGGCCAAGGTTCCGAAACGCCCAGCGTATCCCTCGCTTCCGGCCGGTGCGGTGGCCGCAAACGAGGCAGCTATGTCTGGAGCTGCGGGCGGAGACCTGAACAACGTCTACCGTGATTCCACGATGACCTCTCCTGAGTTCGCGCGCGCCGTCCGCGATGCATACGTAGAGCATTACCTATCTACCAAGGAATATAACGCGGTCATCACCGCGTATAGCCCGGTTACTGGCATCACCTACACGATGGATTGCCGTGACAACGGCGAATATGTCACCTGCACGGGCGGCAACAACGCCATTGTGTACATCGTTTAATCAGCTTCGGCAGAGAGACAGGACCCAACTAGATGAAGAAAAAGAACCTGTGCGGCCTAGGCCTTCTATGCGTGGCTTTGACCGCAAGCGCCTGCACTATCGGTGATGTGGAGGAAAGAGCGGAAGTGAGCATGACTACCAGCACGGATGTGGACCCGCGCCCCACTTTGAGCGGGCAGACGATGGTGCCCGATGCAGATGCTAAAGGCGATGATGGAAAGTCTGACAAGGACCCAGCTCCTGCTCCAGCGGGGGAGAACGTCCAGGAAGCACTGCAGAAGATCGTCCAAGACGTGGAAAGCAAGTACGGCGGTACCGCAGGAATTGCCGTTGCTGGTCAAGACAAGATCTATAGCGCTGGTATTTCTGAACCGCGAGCCGCATGGTCTACCTCGAAGGTGCCGGTGGCCATTGCCGCAGAGCGCGCTGGTTCGGCAGATCCTTCGATGATTTCTCAGGCCATTACCTATTCCGATAATGCGGCCGCAGAAAATCTCTGGCAATCCCTTGGTGGAGGACAGTCCGCAGCTAGTGCTGCGAGCGCGGTTCTGGCTGAAACGGGGCTAGACGTACAGGTACAGCCCACGATTACGCGTCCGGGGTTCTCCGCTTTCGGACAGACCCAATGGACAGTTGCTGATCAAGCGCGCTTTATGGGGCAGTTGGGTTGTATCGCACAGGGCAGCGGGGTGCTCACTGCTATGGCTTCCTCTGATCCTGCCCAAAGCTATGGCTTAGGCAGTCTCGATAATTCATCTTTTAAGGGCGGTTGGGGCCCAGATACTTCGGGCGCCTATGAAGCACGGCAGATGGGCACGGTAGAGCTCAGTGGCGAGAAGATTGCAGTTGCTATTTACGCGACGTCGCCAAGCGGCGCCTATGGCTCGGCGCAACAAATGCTCAGTGCATTGGCCACCGAATTCGCAGGTGCAAAGGTTAAGTGGCCTAAAGCGGCTTGCTAGTTGGCGCTCCAGACGGTGCTGAACTGGCCGGTGTCTCGCTGGCTGTAGTCAGAAGAGGTGCTGTCTGGGACGATTGTGAACTCGCTGCCATTAATCAGCAGCTGGCTGACGTTGTTGAATGTAGCGGTGTAGGAGGTGCCGCTTCCCGAGGCAGTGCCAACGGCTGGGCCGCTGGACCAACTGCCGCGGTAGACCAAGCCGGAGCCTTCGTCACAGATGACGATGTGTGCTGATGGTGCGGACTTCTTGGCTGCGTACACGGCCTCGCCGCCGTTGCACTGCGCGCCGGGGATTCCGTCCCAGCCTTTGGCGCTAAGCCCTGCCGGATAATCCTCGCGCTGCGTAGCGGTGTGGGTTTGCTGGCGCGGCTGCTGCCTGTGCTGATAGCGCGGCGAATTATTCTGCGCCGGGGAAGAAGAAACCTGGGTAGGCGTTGGACCAGACTCGGTTTCTTCCGTGCTCGTGACGGGTTCTTCCGCAACCTCCGTCGACGGCGGTGCTGGAGCGACAGGTGGCTGCTGAGCCTCGTCGCTCTTATCCACCCAGACCACGCCGCCGCCAATCAGCATGGCCAGGATGACTGCCAAGATGCATAGGATCGGAACCCAGTTTCGCGAGGGCTGCGCGGCGGGCGCTGTAAAACCCCTCGGCTGCGTCGACTGGTAGCGGACATTTGGGTTGGTAAAGGGATTCTGCTCGCCAAATCGGGATTGCGACTGCGCGCCCGAGTACATATTCGGGGGCAGCGAAGGGTAGTGATTTGGGCCTTGGTTAGGGTTGGTCATTGCATCCTTCGGCAAAGTAATCGGCGATAGGAAATAACTGCAGGCAGAAACTATTCGATGCTTGAGTAGTTAGCACTAGCGTCTGTCTTCTACGAGCGGATATGCTACCCCATAAGCGGGGTAGATAGGGTGATTCTGAAGATCTGCATTTGCATCGGGTGTGATGAAATATACGCGTGAATGATTCCCGTGTAGTGAGTTGGCTGGAGCGTCAAGGATACGTAAACGTCCGGCGCATCGGGGGCGGCGGCATGGGAACCGTCTTTGCAGCCACCGATGTCGATCTAGGGCGCAACGTTGCAATCAAGACGGTGTTGCCGGAGCTACACAACGAAGAAGGGCTCAAGCGCTTCCACAATGAAATGAAGGCGCTGGCGGCCATCCATAGCTCCTATGTCACGCACATAAATAAGAAGCTGGCCGATAACGATGGCAATCTTGGCTTCGAGATGGAGCTTTTCGAAGGCGGCACGTTGGAAGAGCTCATCCGTGAACGTCGCCATAATAACGAGCCGGGATTTAGCATCAGCGACGTCGTCAAGTACTTGCGCCCCGTGGCCAAAGCACTGGACCAGATGCATTCGATGCGCCCGGATGGGTGGATTCACAGGGATGTAAAACCGGCCAATATCTTGCTACGCCGCCGGCCCACCGATAGCGGTTATAGCGTTCTGAGCGACTTCGGTATCGCGATCTCGGAGGGGCAGTCGCGCCTGACTGCTATCGGTAACGTCATCGGAACCGAAAACTACTCCTCGCCGGAAAGTAACTCCCGTGACTACAGCGGGCAAGAAGCATCCTTTTCAGGTGATAACTATGCGCTAGCACTCATCGCGTTTGAGATGCTGACCATGTATCACCTTAAAGAGATGATGCCGGATTCTGCCTGGCGTGCAAAGCGCACAGTCCCGGCGATGGGCACCCCGGCTATCATGGCACGGCTTGATCCACAGGCGGCAATGGCCACTCAGCAGATTGATGCAGTTATGGAACGGGCACTGGATAACACTCCGTATCAGCGTTACTCAGAAGCCTGCCAGTTCATTGACGCATTGGAGGCCTGTGGAAAAGGTGGAGCCGAACTTAATGCGCGATCCGCAGTTCCAGAAAGCCAAGCAACCAACTATCCGGCAAGCGGCCAGCTTCCCGCCATGGGCTTTGGAATGGGCAGCGCGCATAACCTCGCCGGAGGTGCGCAGAATTGGAGCAACCCCGCGATGGGTTCGGTGCCTTCTTATGGCGGTTCTAGTAATGCGCCGTTTAGATCAGGAATCAATCCGGGCGCGTCTATGCCCTCAGCGCGCCCCGTTCAGTCTGCGCAACTGCCTCAGCAGGTTCAATCTGCTCGGCCGGCACAGCCTGCTCGGCCGGCGCAGCTCGCGCGGCCGCAGAAGGACAACAACAATGCGTTGATGATTACAGCGACGATTCTCATCATCCTTGCTATTGCCGTCACTACGATTGCGCTAGTAACCAGTTAACTTTCGCGCTTGTAGGTATTAGTATGGACTTTTGAAAAATCCCCCTATCCATCTATCCTCAACTTCGAAAGCGTCTCATCTATGCAGCCCAATGCCAGCTCGCCGGCAAACTCTGGACCATGGCTTCAGATCAATGATTTGGTCGGGCAGATACACCGGATGGGCCCGGGAGACGAGCTCATAGTAGGCCGTGCTGGTGACTTTGTAGTAGGCGCTGAGGATTTGGACCTGCACCGCCAGCTATTCCAGCTGTGGTACTCCGGTCAAGGCTGGATGCTCGCCAACGTGGGCCGCCATATTCCTCTTTATATAAGCCAGCGCAATGTTCGCTCGCATTCGCGCATCGAGGTCGGTCCGCGCGGCTTGTCGCCCATTCCGCCAGGGCCGACCGCCGTAACATTCACCACGCCAGATTGCGTGTATGAGATTCACATCGACGTTCAAAACAATGACATGGTTCGTCGCACCCCGCGTCCACTGGATGAAAGCAGGGACCAGACGCGTACCCGCCACGTACCGAATGACGAGCAGGAGCTGTTGCTGCGTCAACTGGCAAGTTACCTTCGCGCGCCGGGCGCCACGGATGCCAATATCCCCACAATCCGCGAGCTAGCGCAGGCGCTTGGCTGGACTGAGAAGAAGACCAATCAGAAGATCGACCGTCTGATTGAGAACCTGAAAGAAGATGGGGAAGCGGTATATAAGCCCTATAAGAACTGCTTGGCTCACTATGCGGTTCAGCGCTATCGTTAAGTGCTAGGAAGACTAGCGCACCTAGCATCTAGAGTATTTCTCGTATCGACCCTGAAAAAGAAGGCTCACACTATGACTTATCCGTATCCACAGCAAAAAGATAAGTCTGGCATGGTGCCTATCGTCGTCGGAATCGTCATTCTCGTCGCAATCGTGGCCGCCGCTGCATTCTTCTTGCTCGGGTGGGGTGGCGAGAAAACTGAGCAGACTGCGCAGCAGGAATTTAAGCCAGTGGAATCAACTGCCGCTACGGCAGAGACGACTTCCGCAGCGTCTAGCACCAAAGAAAGCCAAAGCCCCTCCGTAGTAACCGTGACGGAAACAGCGCCTAACCCGGAAGAACATTACGACCACGGGCGCGATAAGTCCACGGTTAGTGGCGGCATTTTAACTGACCGTGGCTGGTCCGGAAGCTATGCCTCATGCACCGCGGGCGAGGACCTCATCCTTGCCGGCACCAGTGATGACGGCAAGGTCGTTGTCTGCGGCAACTCGGGCGGCGCTACCTACCGTTCCGATATGTTCGGTGGCACCTTGGAGCTGCCCGCCGAAGGTCACGAAGGCACCTACCAGGTTGATGCCTATCCTTCTTCCATCGTGGTCAATGCTGACGGTCTGCGCGTCTACCAAGACAACGTGGCCGTAGAAAGCGTCACCTGGAACGACTACTGGCAGCGATAGGTGCTTGCTTGGCAGCACCACGCTGCACACACTAATTAATTGCTGGACTTCTTCTTACGATCCGCGGCAGCAGCAGCGGCAGAGGAGATGGAGTCGTGGCGGTTCTTGAGCAGCTCAAGAGTGGTCTCTTCTGCGTTGTCCGGAACCTTTGCACCGAGAACGGCTAGCGCGGCGTCGGCAAGCATGGCGGCAGTTTCTGGAACCCGCTGCGATGCGTCGAAAGGAGGCGTGCCATTATTTGGGCGCATCTCGATCACAGAGAGTGCGATGTGGAAGGGGAGCTCGATGCGGGGGTCATCCTTGCCAACGATGGAGGCGGCGATAGCGCGGAAGTGGCCTTGGAGGGCGTCACGTTGCTCGTGATACTCCGAGAACTCCGGAGAATTTGCCACCGGCAGCTGGTAGAGGCGGCCGACGTTCCAAGCGCTGGTCAACAGCAGTCGCGACTCGGCAGCGACCAGAGACCACAGGCGTTGTTCTGCGGATGCATCGGAAGCCGCGAGTTCTTCAGCGAGTTCCAAAGAAGGTTCGATGGTCGAGTTCAGGAGGGTCAAGAAGATTTCCGTCTTGGATGGGAAATGATAATACAACGAGGCCTGACGGATGCCGACCGCATCAGCGATCTGGTGCGTCGAGGTCGTAGCAAAGCCCTGCGTGGTGAAGAGCTCGGATGATGCATCGAGGATTTCTTCACGGGCAGTCGCTCCACGGCGGCGCGGGCTGTTCTTGCGCGGCCTACCTACAGTTCCAGCCATATGGTAGGACGCCTCCTTTCGTTGGAATGAATGTTAATTCATAAAGCCAGTTAAGTGTACTCGCTAGTATGCGAAGCAACTAATTATTTGGTGATTGGGTGATATTCGGGGTGCCGTTGAGTGATGGACTCAAAAATCGCGGAGACAGTTCGGCATGCCGAACCATAGGCGGTGCGGTCCAAGGGCGGCAGATCTTCCAAGACAGCGCTGTGGCTGTCGACGCCGTCGCGCCACCTGCGCAGCTCCAATGCAATGCCTGTGCCCCAGGAAAGACTTAAGGCCTCAGCCTCGGAGGCTTCGAGCCACTCTCGCTCCACGCCGATTGCTAAGCGGTCTGGGGTGGGGCGTGGGGCGGGTGCTGCCCAGCGAGCGATGGCCGCAATGGGGGCGAGTAGACCTGCCTGCACATCCACAGGTGCATTTCTGTCGGGCAAACCATCTACGAGGCGCAGTGCCGGCGGGCGTTGGTCCAGTGCAGCGCTGAGGAGCTCGGCCTCGCTGCCCGCGCCTAGTGGAAGACCGGCGTCGGCACGACTAGCCGTTGATTCGGCTACAGAAGAGCCTTTGAGTCCGGCATCGCTGATGATGGACTCTAGTTCAGAATCATCACCTAGCCAAGTGACAACCATCGAGGGCAGTGCGTCACCGCGAGCAGCCGGGCCAGATAGGCGGACTGGGCTGGAAACGCCAGGGGAGCGGACGATGTCAGTAATAACACGCGAGAACCAGGCAGCCAGCTCAAGCTCGTCTGCGCGGTGATCGAGCGAGTTGCGCAACAGGTCCTGGGCTTCAGCTAGAAGACCGCGGGCTGTGGCAGGGGATTGGCAGTGCGCAGCCAACTCGCTGAGATCAGCCAGTGATTGGTGCAGTGGCATGCGATGAAGAGCCCTTTCAATGTAATCGGTTGTTGGATAGAACCAATCTATCACTCACTCGAAAGGGGCTGATGGCAGAATCTGTAATTATTGCCCTTTTGCATGGTGCTAAGTAAGGCATTGGCCTCAATGCATGCCGGTTAAAACGAACAAATGAAAACAAACAAAACCGCCTAGCCTTCAACGAGAATTGTTGAAAGCCAAGCGGCTTTGTAGGTTCTTTTACCGTGTCACACTTGCCAGCGGCAAAAGTGCGCTGTTGAGAAACCCAGCTACTGATTTAGCGGGCGGTGAACGGCAGGAGAGCCATTTCGCGTGCGTTCTTCACAGCGGTAGCGACTTGGCGCTGCTGCTGTGGGGTAAGACCGGTTACGCGACGGGAACGGATCTTGCCACGGTCGGAGATGAACAGACGCAGGGTCTTAACATCTTTATAGTCGACCGTCTCGATACCCTCAGCCTTCAGCGGGTTCTTCTTCGGGCGACGAGTCTGTTCCATGCGGAACTTCTTTTGGTTATTGCGCTTGATAGCCATTGTGCAATTACCCCTTTACCAGCTGGACTTACGAACGCCTGGCAGCTCACCACGGTGAGCCATGCCGCGCATACGGACACGGGACAGGCCGAACTTACGGAGGTAACCACGTGGGCGGCCGTCGGCTGCGTCGCGGTTACGGATGCGGGAGCGGGAAGCATCGCGCGGCTGACGGTTCAGCTCGAACTGTGCATCCAGACGCTCCTCGTCCGGGGTGTTCGGGTTCTTGATGATGGCCTTGAGCTCAGCGCGACGCTCCGCGTAGCGGGCGACGATTTCCTTGCGCTGCTCGTTCTTGGCGATCTTCGACTTCTTAGCCATAGATTATCGCTCCTCGCGGAATTCGACGTGCTTGCGGACGATCGGATCGAACTTCATCAAAGAGATGCGATCCGGATTATTGCGCTTGTTCTTACGGGTCACGTAGGTGTAACCGGTGCCCGCTGTGGACTTCAGCTTGATGATTGGACGGATGTCATTACGTGCCATCTTTAGATCTTCTCCCCACGTGCGCGAATCTTGGCGACGACGGACTCGATGCCATCGCGGTCAATGATCTTGATGCCTTTTGCAGAGACATTCAGGGTGATGGTACGGCCCTCGGAGGGCAGGTAGTAGCGACGACGCTGCACATTGGGGTTCCAACGGCGCGAAGTACGGCGGTGCGAGTGCGAGACCTGCTTGCCGAATTCCGGCTTGCGGCCCGTTACCTGGCAAATAGCCGACATGGGTCTTCTTTCTCCTAGCCGCCCACATCGTGGCTACTGACGGTTATGCCTATCTGCGGTGAGGCGCAGCGCTCGGAAAGTGAGGTTGAGCTTGGAGGGCAAGACCGTCAAACACCAGTAGACGGGGCGTAAAACGTATACTTTGACAACAGCAAGGGGAAATCTTACAGCCCAAGGCGCAAATTACCTAATCGCCCCTGTGGCTACCGGCTTGCGGTGCACCGGAAGTTTCTTTCGGCTCGGAGCTTGGGCTTTAGCATTGTTAACGGGTGTGGTTGATGTGAATAATCGGCTTTGTAACACTCACTAGTTGTTAGCACCGAATCGTTTCCACTCGTTTCAACATCTCTTTTAGGACACGGTTTTCATCTTTTTGGGACACGGTTTTGGGGACACGATCCGGGGTTTGGGAAAGTTGCTGGTCGGGTGTAATATGTTCCGAGTTGTCGACGTCTGCGCCCAGCAGGGGCGGAGGAGTTGACGCCGTTTATTAATCTGCACATCCCAACTCGGGCACGATCTGCGCCGCCGATTACTGTAAGTAAGTTGCAAGTTTTAGGGCTTTGCCAGGCAAAAGAGCGTAGAACCGACCCGTAGTTTCAACCCTGAGGGAATAAATATGAAGAAGGATATCCACCCGGATTACCACCCGGTGGTCTTCAAGGATGCCGGTACCGGCCACTCGTTCTTGACCAAGTCCACTGCTACTTCCGACCGCACTGTTGAGTGGGAAGATGGCAACGAGTACCCGCTGATCGTCGTTGACGTGACCGCTGAGTCCCACCCGTTCTGGACTGGTGCACAGCGCGTTATGGATACCGCAGGCCGCGTTGAGAAGTTCAACCAGCGCTTCGGTGCCATGGCTCGTCGCAAGAAGAAGAACGCGTAAGGAGGATAGAAGAAAATGGCAACTCCTAAGTTCAAGATGTCCCGTGCGAACACCCGTGCACGCCGCTCCCAGTGGAAGGCTGACAACGTCGCCCTCCAGGAAGTCATCATCGATGGCCAGACCGTGCGCATCCCGCGTCGTCTCGTCAAGGCTGCAAAGCTCGGCCTGGTTGACGTAGAGCAGTTCTAATTTGGAGTAATCCTATATAAAGGAACACTTTGAATTTCGAGCCCGCGCAATTTAGCAGATTAAATGCTAAATCGTGCGGGCTTTTATTGTGCCCATTTACTCTGACCTTTCTTCGTCGCTTCAGGCGGGGTATCACCTTGCGTTGCGTTGCGGGAGTGTATGGGGAGCATATGGCCTACGTTTCGAGAATCCCACAAAATAGTTCATAATTAAATCTATGAAAATTCTTGTCGTAGATGATGAGCAAGCCGTGCGTGAATCGCTTCGGCGTTCTCTCAGATTTAATGGCTACGATGTCCTGATTGCTAGCGATGGTGTTGAAGCTGTCGAGACCGTTCGTAGTGAAAACCCTGAGCTCTTGATCCTCGACGTAATGATGCCCAACATGGACGGGCTCGAGGTGTGCCGTACGCTGCGCAGCGAAGGCTGGGACCGTTCGATTTTGGTTCTGACAGCACGCGATGGTGTCTCTGACCGTGTCGCAGGTCTCGATGCTGGTGCTGATGATTACCTGCCAAAGCCTTTTGCGCTTGAGGAGCTTTTGGCTCGCGTGCGTTCTTTGGTTCGCCGCGCTGCTGCTAATTCGATTGGCGTAAAGACAGCATCCAAAACCCAGCTCTCCTTTGAGGATCTGCATCTCAATGCAGATACCCGCGAGGTTAAACGTGGCGAGCGTGCGATCTCTTTGACCCGCACGGAATTTGCGCTTCTGCAGCTGTTGATGGAAAGTCCCCGCAAGGTTCTTTCACGAAACACCATCCTCGAAGAGGTGTGGGGATATGACTTCCCTAGCTCCGGAAATGCGCTCGAGGTATACATCGGCTACTTGCGTAAGAAGACTGAAGGGGGCGGTGAGTCTCGCCTAATCCATACCGTGCGCGGCGTCGGTTACGTGCTTAGGGAGAACAGAACGTGATTCTGAGGAAGCCCACGCCAGGCGCGGAGGCTTCCGATCAAGAACAACCGTCCCCAGTCTCCGAGATTGCTGGGAGTAGGGGAAGTTGGGCTTCTCGGGCGCCACTGCGGTGGCGCCTTTCGCTCGTTACTGGCCTAGTGGTGGCTGTGTCTGTTGCCTTAATGACGCTGGTGACCTATTGGACTGTGTCAACCTCGTTAACGGCGACCGTCGACAAGCAGCTTGCGCAGCAGGCCGACGTCTTGATCCAACAAAGCCAGGACCCGCGCTTCATCGAGACAATTGATCAAGAAATTGCACAATTCAAGCTATACAACCCCTCAACGCGAGTTGCAGTTTCGTCTCCATCTCGGAGTTCTACCTACGGTGACGCGATTCCTGTTGGCGGCGAGTTCCGCAAAATTGATGATCACACCGAATCTTCCGTTCGGACCGTTGGCGGCGAACGCATCTTGGCCATCCGCCACGACTTGGACTCAACTGTTGTCCTAGCTCGCGATCTTGCGGAGACTAAAGAGCTGATCTCTGCAATCGGTTCGATGTTGTTGGTGATCGTTGCACTGGGTGTTCTGTTGGCTACCTTTGCCGGCATGGTGGCCTCAAAGACCGGTATGCAGCCTATCTCTCGTCTCAAGCGTGCGGTGGACTACGTTACGCAGACCAACGACCTACGGCCAATTGAGGTCGTGAACAACGACGAGATGTCGCAGCTTACCGTCTCCTTTAACCAGATGCTGGAAGCACTCCAGCAGTCGCGTGTTCAACAGAGACAGTTCGTCACTGATGCTGGTCACGAGCTGAAGACTCCGCTTACGTCGATGCGTACGAATATTGAGCTGCTCCTGATGATGAACAAGTCCGGCGGCGGATGCGGCATCAGCGAAAAAGATCGACGTGATCTTGAAGATGACGTGATGTCGCAGATGTCGGAGCTTTCTGCCCTCATCGGTGATCTTGTGGATTTGGCCCGTGGGGACGCCAATGAGAAAGCGCCGGAGCCGGTCGCTCTGATGGAAGTGCTGGAATCTTCGCTTGCGCGCGCTAGACGACGCCGCCCTGACGTGAAGTTCCGTGTCCGGTTTATCCCGTGGGTGTTGGAGGGGGACCCGTTTGCTCTTGGTCGTGCGACCTTGAACCTGATGGACAATGCCGCAAAGTGGTCGCCGGCCACCGGAACTGTGCGCGTATCCATGCAGCAGATCAGTGAGCATGAAGTCCGTTTGCGCGTGGATGACTCAGGTCCTGGTATCCCGCCAGAGGAGCGAGAAAAGGTCTTCGAGCGCTTCTATCGTTCAGCCGAAGCTCGCTCTATGCCCGGCTCAGGTCTTGGTTTGGCCATTGTGAAGTCCGTGATCGAGCGACACGAGGGTGCCATTGAAATCAAGGAGTCCAGCGATGGCGGTACCCGCATGGAGGTAACTCTTCCGGGCTACCGAGGAGAGGGGGACCCCTTTGTTGACAGCTTGTCTGAGCCTGACTTCGCGCAGGAGGAATCTTCACCTTCGGATCGCGGCACCATCTTCGCTGAACGGTGGTTCAATCAGGGCTAATATTCTGGATGGCGTTTGCATGCATTTCGGCCCAGCCGTGCAGGTCACGATATGCAGGATTCTTTCAGGAATTCTTAGTAGCCTTACAGAGTTGATACAGATGTACTCCAGCACGGTACGGCACAATTCTGGATATGAACATGAGGAACTCGAACATGAATGAGCCTGAGGGCCAGGGGCAGCGCGGCGAACAGCTGGGCAATGACTACTTTTCTAATTCGGCTGGATGGAACCAGCCGCGCAATCAGCAAGGTGGTAGCCCGTCTCCGAACAATCACCCGCCGAGCAATCACCCATCAGGCATGCAGTCGCAAGGCGGGAGTGCAGCCAATGGTGCTGGTGGTGGCACTGCCTGGAATACCGCGCAGGCTCCGCAAGGCAGCCAAGGCAATGGCAGTCAGATGTATGGAAACCAAGGTCGAGGAGCATCGCCGTACCGCAGCGGATTTGGAAACCCGGGCGCAAACCAAGCACAGAGTCCAGCTCAAGGATTCTACAACCAAGGCATGTCGGCGGGGGAGACTGACAACGGTGTGACTCTGATTGGCGAGCAACGCCCACCGAAGGAGAAGAAAAAGGTGGGGCTCGGTACCGCGATGGCGTTGATGCTCGCTGGCGCCGTTGCCGTTGGCAGCATTACTGGCATTGCGCTGGGTGGAAGCAATAAAAATGACACCAGCACTGTGAACGAGGTCCTCAAAAATGCGCCAGTGGCAAACAGCACCGGCGAGGAGCCCGCAAAGGGCTCGGTCGAGGCGGTAGCCGCTAAGGTTCTTCCAGCTGTTGTCTCGATTGAGGCCTATGGGCAAAGCGGTGCCGCAGAGGGATCGGGTTCGATCATCTCCCCTGACGGCTACGTGTTGACCAACCACCACGTTGTGGCTGGGGCTGAAAACGGCGGCCAGCTGCGCGTCACGATGAATGACGGCAGCAAGCACGCCGCAGAAGTTGTTGCCTCGGACGCCAATACGGACGTAGCAATCGTTAAAATCGCTGATGTCTCAGGTCTTCCATACCTTGAGTTCGGGGACTCCGATGCCGTGGCTGTGGGCCAGGAAGTCGTGGCCGTGGGTTCCCCGCTGGGTCTTAACGCAACGGTGACCTCCGGCATTGTTTCCGCGAAGAACCGTCCGGTTCGCGCCTCCCAAGGGGGCGGGGAGAGCTCGCTTGTCGACGCCATCCAAACTGACGCTGCGGTCAACCCCGGCAACTCCGGTGGCCCACTCGTGGACATTAATGGCAATTTGGTGGGAATGAATTCCATGATTGCCTCCTTGTCCAATTCTGGCTCGAGTGAGGCTGGATCTATTGGCTTGGGGTTCGCTATCCCGTCGAACTTTGCCAAGCGCATGGCTGAGCAACTTATCAACAACGGTTCTGTAAAGCACCCAACGCTGGGTGTGAAGGTCGATGCGCGAGACAGTGGTAACGGTGCTCGCATCGTGGAAGTCGAGCCAGATAGCCCAGCTGAGAAGGCGGGGCTGAAAGCGGGTGATCTTGTGACCCGTGTCAATGATCGCCTAATCGATAACTCGGATTCCCTCATCGCGGCAGCTCGTTCGCAGGCCTTTGGCGCCAAGGTCACTCTTGAGGTCAGCGGCGAAGACGGCAAAGATTCCCGACAGGTAGAGGTAACCCTGTCAGGGGAGTAAGTTATCTAACAACTACAGAACATATTTCAGACGTATTCCAAGAAGACGCCTTGATATATCGGCCCTATTTAAGGAGCAACTTTGGCACACGATGCTGATATCGAGACCAACACTGGCGCCATTGAAGTCCCGGAATCCACTGGAGCGCTTTTGGACGTCGCTGAGCCAGATGATGCATTCCTCTTCGCGAGCGAGCAAGAGCAAGGCCTCAATGCTCCTCGCCGCGCACTGGTCGTGATTGTTACTGATCATCCTGAGCGGCACGCTGAGGAAACCTCGCGTTTGGTCGGGGAGTTGCTGGCGGAAGCTGAGTTTCAGGTTGATGGCTCAATCATTGTCCGCTCGAAGAAGTCCAAGATTCGGCAGGTTATAGAGACAGCCGTTGTAGGTGGCGTCGATTTGGTCCTTACGATTGGCGGCACAGGCGTTGGGCCACGTGACAAGACCCCTGAGGCTACGCGTTCGGTGCTCGACCAAATGGTTCCTGGAATCGCTCAGGCGCTTCGTTCCTCTGGCCAAGCTTGTGGCGCTGTAGACGCGTGTACCTCTCGTGGTATCTCCGGCGTTTCGGGGTCCACGGTCATCGTGAACCTTGCGTCCTCTCGCGCGGCAGTACGTGACGGCATGGCTACTCTTGCGCCGTTGGTCCACCACCTTATTGATCAGCTGCAGAAATATAGCGTTCAATAAGCAGCGAGGAGCTGATTAAGATGGTCCAACCCGGCAAGCGTCGCCGCGTGGTTCGCCGTGCTGAGAGCGACTATGACCGCACAGCAGATCGTCCGGACTTTGTCTCCGCGTTTGATGAAACTGGGGATGAGCGCGGCTCGGACGCCACACGCGAGGTAACTCTGGACGAGGAACAGCCGGCTGAACAGTCACACAATGAGCAGTTCTATCGTGAACAGATTCCTCCGCACTATGGGGAATAGGTGAAGTCTCCAAGCCGACCCCTTGGGTTAAACGCTCAATCCTTGACGGACAGGTCTACAAGGACAAGGCAAGATTAAGACCCGAGAGCACGTTCAAAGAAGAAGATGAAAAAGGGGCTCCGCGTCCTCCCATGACGGAAGGTGCGGAGCCCCTTGGTGGTTTAAAAGAAACCACAGTGCCAATTAATTCCTCGCGGAATTAAGCCTGGTGACGGCCAGTGGAGTCTGGGTCAACGGTGGTGTCGCCAGCTACGGAGTTCGGGGAAGTTGCAGCCTTTTGCGCCTCCATGAGGTCGCGAATCTCGGTAAGCAGCTGCTCTGTGGTCGGAGCCGGCTCTTCTGGGTCAACGCCCTGGCGGAGCTTTGCTGCTTCAGTGATCTTGTTGATTGGCATAACGATTAAGAAGTAAACAACAGCGGCGATGATGAGGAAGTTGATTGCCGCGGTGAGGACTGCACCGAAGTCCATGAAGGTGGACTCGTTGTCGGTGATCTGGAAACCAAGACCGGAGTAGTCTGCAGAACCGAAGGAGTTGATCAACGGCTGGATAAGGCTGTCGGTTACAGCGGTAACGATAGCGGTGAATGCGCTACCGATGATGACTGCGACAGCCAGCTCGATGACGTTGCCGCGGAGGATGAAGTCTTTAAAGCCCTTCAGCATGTGTTGGTGTTCCTTTCCTAAAAACACTTTGTGGCCCCGCCCCTGTAAGACACTGTGGAAGTTCCTGAGCCAAGTGTTTGTGTTTATTATCAGCGGGGCTAGTGCGGACTAACCTTAGTGATTTTTAGTGGATTTGCCAACATCTATTTGTGAGCGCTGTGGCTTTTTCATCCAGTGGCACGCTGCCCAACGATGACTACCGTGAGAGGTTGGCTCAGTGAGGCGGAAGCAACTGCGTCAGCCTGGCTGGCTGGGAGTGCGAGTAAAAGGGTAGAGGCATCCTCGCCATCGCGCGAGCTAGTGGTGGCAACAACCCGACCACCAGCGGCGATGATGCTTCCAGCGGGGGATGTGGTGCCGGTTAATTCGGAATTGGAGTTTCCGGCGATGACGTTTACTGTGTCTCCATGATGGAGATGCGGAAGGATATCCGGTTCTGCGAGTTTGAGCGGAATCATGTGGGATTCCTCTCCGGAAGTATTTAGCGTGGAATTGTTCACTAAGTTGTCTACAAGCTCTGGGCTCAGCAGCCTGGCGTCGGTGACGAGTTCGCCGCTTGCAGCCGCTGCAACGACTACTCTGCCCTCCAACTTTTCGAGGTCCGTGTCAACCGCAGAATCGGGCAGGATGTGGGATGGCACTGGAGCTAACGTGAGGTCCTCTGCTTGTAGGGCGCTGCCTGCCGGCACGTCTCGGGCAAAGACTACCGCCTGCGGAAGCTCGCGACGAGCATGAAGGGCGCTGAGGCCCGCACCGATAATGAGGACGGCAGCGAGTATGCGACGAACGAGCAGTGATCGTCGATGCCCAGGGGTACGAATTGAGCGAAGGATCGTTTTGGCTTCCATACGGTTTTAGACTCCGCTGAAGCCCTGGAGGTTCCCAATCGCCCAAACTGCGCTCCAAACGTGGCAGGAATAAGCCTAGGTGAGGCAGGGGTAAGAAGCTAAGAAAACAAGAAGTTAAGAAGCTATAGCCACTGGAAATCCCGTTCGGTGAGAATGCCATCGACTGGGCGGTCATGGTCTTCGCGGGGGAGCTTGCGGATCTCCGAGGAGTGAACGACCGCTATGACGGGCGGGCGGCCAGTGGGGAGGGGAGTAAGCGCTCGATCATAGTACCCGGCTCCTTTTCCTAGGCGGTAGCCTTCAGTATCCACGGCCATTGCAGGGGCAAATATGAGGTCAACGCCAGCGAGGATGGAACTGGTGGAACGCTTGCCTTTTGGTTCGGCAATACCTAAGGCGCCGGGCTGCATGGACTCTGGACCGGAATAAAGCGCCCAATAAAGGTGTCCGTCATCGCCAGAAATGGGCAGGTAAAGGTGTTTGCACGCCGCCGCGAGGGTTTCCACAAATGCGCTGCCGCCGGGCTCAGAACCCAAAGGGTTGTATGCCGCGATGTTCATCGAGGGGGTGAGCAAGGCGGCAGCACCATGGCACCATGCGGCGTCGGCATCAGCTTTTTCCTCGGGAGTACGGGCACGGCGCATAGCGAGCAGCTCTGCGCGAAGGGCGTCTTTTTGTGTAGCTATCTCACTCATAGAGCAAATAGTAATTGCTGGTGTATCGCTGCACGAAAGAAAATGCTCTGCCTGTAAGCTCAAACTTATGGCTAATAACAACGAGGGCTCCCTTCATGGGATCAAGACAGTTGTAGTGCCGGCTGCGGGCCTGGGCACTCGCTTTTTGCCAGCGACCAAGACTGTCCCGAAAGAATTGCTCCCCGTAGTGGACACACCAGGTATCGAGCTCATCGCGGAAGAAGCGGCGGCGGTTGGTGCTCTGCGTCTTGCGGTGATTACCGCCCCGAATAAGCAGGAAGTGATGCGTCACTTCGATGCCTTCCCAGAGTTGGTGGAGACGCTCGACGCACGCGGTAAAGATGAGCAGGTGGCAAAGGTGCAGCGTGCCGGCCAGCTAATTCATCCGATTTCTGTACCGCAGGAAAAGCCGTTGGGGCTCGGCCATGCAGTGGGCTTGGCTGAATCGGTGCTAGATGATGACGAAGAATGCTTCGCAGTCATGCTTCCTGATGACATCGTTCTCCCAGCAACCGTCATGGAAGAGATGGCACGCGTGCGCGCCGCCGTAGGCGGCTCCGTGCTATGTGCATTTGAGGTCGACCGCGAAGAGACCTACAACTACGGAGTCTTCGACGTTGAGGACACCAATGTGCCCGGCGTCAAGAAGGTTGTCGGAATGGTGGAGAAACCTGAACCTGAGGATGCTCCCTCTAATCTCGTAGCTACTGGCCGCTACCTTCTCGACCGCAAGATCTTCGATGCCCTGCGCCGCATTAAGCCAGGCAAGGGTGGGGAGCTGCAGCTGACCGATGCAATCGAGCTGCTCATCCAGGAAGGCCACCCGGTTCACGTTGTTGTTCACCGCGGTAAGCGCCATGACCTGGGTAACCCAGGTGGATACATTCCTGCCAACGTGGACTTCGGCCTACACCATGAGAAGTATGGCCCGGCTTTGTACAAGGCAATCAAGCAAATCATTGCCGAGTATGAGGCGGAAAAGGGTATCAACTAGCCTAAGGCAGTAGGCAGAGAAGGGAAGGCGGCAGTCCATGCGTTCGGTAGATGACCAGCTTGCTTTGATTACTGATGCGGCGGTGGCACCGGAACCAGTGCGTATTGCAATTGCAAACTCACTGGGGTTGATGTGTGCCGAGGAAGTGCAAGCTAATCAGCCGCTTCCCGGGTTCCCTCAGGCGGCTATTGATGGTTATGCAGTGCGTGCCGTCGACGTTGGAGGCGAGCGCGCTCTGAGGGCACGACGTTCCTCGGAGGAGGACGTGGAAGAAGAGGAGTCCGCTGCAGAAGTGGAGCGCTCTATTCCTGTGGTCGGTGAGGTCCCCGCGGGCTCTCGCCAGCCACTGCGCCTGCAACCTAAGCAAGCAGTGCGGGTCTATACGGGCGCGCCATTGCCCACGCTTGCCGACGCCGTTCTTCCCCTTGAATGGACTGACCGCGGAAGAAAACGCGTAACCGCGCACCGGCCAGTTCGCTCTGGTGACTTCGTACGTCGAGTTGGCGACGATATTCAGCCGGGTGACGTTGCGGTCTCGGCGGGAACCATCCTTGGCCCAGCACAGATTGGGCTCCTTGCTGCGGTGGGGCGCTCAAAGGTCTTGGTTTATCCGCGACCTCGCGTAACTATCTTGTCTTTCGGTAAGGAATTAGTGGATATTGACCGCGAGCCGGGCTTGGGTCAAGTCTTTGACGTTAACTCTTATTCCTTGGCAGCTGCTGCGAAAGAGGCAGGCGCCGATGTACACCGCGTAGGAATTGCGGAGGGAGAGCCACGCCGCATCCGTGAGGCACTGGAAACCCATATTGGCCGCAGTGAGGTTCTCGTGATTTCCGGTGCCGTCGGCGGTGCCGGCTCCCAAACTGTGCGTGAAGTCCTCAACGAACTGGGAGATATTGATACTTCTCGTGTGGCCATCCATCCCGGTTCGGTCCAGGGGTTCGGCCTATTGGGCGAGGAGCGTATCCCGACGTTCCTCCTGCCCTCGAATCCAGTCTCAGCACTCGTCATCTTTGAAGTGTTTGTGCGCCCATTGATTCGTTTGTCTCTGGGGAAACGCAATGCAACCCGTCGTGTGGTGCGGGCGCGAGCTCTCAATCACATGGAGTCCCGCCCGGGCCGTCGTGGGTTTATTCGTGCGCGCTTGATGCGCGACGCAGAAACCGCTGATTACCTGGTTGAGGGCTTGGGCGGTGCGTCTGGTGCACCTGCCCACCTGTTGGCTGGTTTGTCCGAAGCTAATGCGATGATCCGAATTCCGGAAGAAGCCACGGAGATTCGTCCTGGTGATGTGGTCGACGTTTTGTTTCTCACGCAGCGAAGCTAAGCATGCTTGATCCTTTTGGTACTGCGGCGGCTCGGCTGCGCAGGCCCTCGAGCGGCCAGCCTGATCCTGAACACCCAGGGTGGCCCGAGTCCACTCCATACGTGAAGTTGCATCCCTCTGCTGTCTTGGAGGAAGGCGCTCGTCTGCGACTGCGTCCATTGATGCGCAAAGACGGGGAAGCGTGGCGCATTCAGCGTATCGCCGATGAGGAACACTTGCGCCCAGTCGAACCGACGATGCCAGCATCGTGGGCCGATGCCCATTCGCACAGTGCATGGCGCAACCATCTCATGTTCTTACGCGAATCTGCGCGCTCGGGTTCCGTGTTGCCTTTGATTATTGAGCTAGACGGGGATTTTGTAGGACAGGTGACTTTAGGGAACATTCAGCACGGGAGTATTGGAGAGTGCTGGATTGGATACTGGGTTCATTCGGCAGTCCATCATGCGGGTGTTGCTACTGCGGCGTGTGCCTTGGGCGTGGATCACGCTTTTCGGCGCGTCGGAATGCATCGCGTGACAGCCACGTACTTGCCGGATAATCCAGCCTCCGGGAAGGTGCTGAAGGCGTGCGGCTTTCGTGAGGAAGGGTATCTACGGAGAAATCTGCACATCAATGGTGCATGGCGCGATCATCATTTTGTGGCCTTGAATCGGGAAGACTTCTCCACCACGGCGGTCGACCGTCTGCGCAGTGCTGGACGCATCGTTTAGCTGGACGCGTTGTTTGAGTGCCCTAGTGGGGTGTAATTTGCCACTGTTTTCACACAAGTCACAACATTGTAATTTAACTGGTTTGGATACCTCTACTGGTGGTGAAAAGCGCTAACGTTGGGAGGAAACTCTGCACCCTACGGAAGGTCACCTCTACCGTGTCCATTGCTGTGCCCATCATCGGCATCATTGTGGTCTGGGCCTTCGTCTTGGCTCCGTGGTTGCTGCGATCGCAGCGCCCAATGAGCCACACTGGCGAGGCCTTTGACGATACCCGCGTCTTGTTCGAAGGCGATTCTGGAAATGTTGCTGCCCGCCGCCGTCCCCGCTTAGGCAAGCGCGACGTGCGTTTGAGCGAGGCAGACGATGAGGATTTCGAGGTCATCGATGCTGCGGACATCTCCGTGGTTGATGACAAAGAAACGGAAGCAGTAACCATCGCCGGGGCTGCCGCAAAGGCCAAGGCACATCCGCGTCAACCAGGTTCACAGCTTGGTGGCAAAGCTGAAGCTGCGCAGTCCGCACTTAGCGAGGAAGCTGAGCACACCCCTGAGACGATCGAAGGTGAGCTGGTCGAGGATGACAACGAAGTCACGATCGTTGGGTCCGCAGAGACTAAGGATGAGCCTTCGAACCAATCTGAGCTAGCTCAAAATTCTGACAACCACGAAAGCGGAAGCAAAGGTGGTGCAGCGGCTGAGGATGCCGACGACGTGGAAGAGGACGACCTGCTCATCGAGGATGAAACCAAGGCTGGAGAAGACTCTGACGTAGAGGTGGCAGAGGACGTCCAAGCTGAGGAAGCAGAGGTCTTCAGCGCACCTGCCGTAGCGGACGTAGCGGAGGATGCCTACGAAATTGATTCCACTTACACCTCCCCGGTGGACTTGATGTACCCAGGTGCGGTGGACAGCGCTGAGCAGGTAAGCCAAATCCCGCATGCTATTGAAGCGGAGGAAGAGCAGGAATCTGAACTCGCTGAGGACACAGATCTCTCGGCAGACGAGGTTGCTTTTGCACAGCGCCGACTAGGTCGCGGCGGCTGGGATCCAGTAGCTGAAAAGGCTGCTTCTGCCAACCGTTACCAGCGTCGTCAGCGTACGTTGATTGGTTTGGCAGTCGCTGTCGTATTCACCGTTGCTTTAGGCATTGTTTTCGGCGGTTGGACCTGGACCTTTGCGGCCCTCGCGGGCCTGTCTAGCATCGTCTACTTGGTAGCGCTTCGGACCCAGGTGCGTCAGGAACAAGCTCTGCTGCAGCGCCGTGTCTACCATCTGCGCCGCGCTCGTTTGGGTGTGCGTAACGCTGAGGATGAAGCCTTAGCAATCCCCCGCAATTTGCGCCGTCCGGGCGCTGTAGTGCTGGAAATTGATGACGACAGCCCGGATTTTGACCACCTGCCCGTGCATTTTGACGATGACGAGTTTGATGGATTCGATGGACCCCACGCCACCAATCGTCAGCGCCGTGACGACTTGGCATCGCGCCGCGTGAGTTAGTTAAACCACGTCATCCCACACGCCGGAGGTACCGCGGCGGTGGGAACCGATGAGATGGGCATCGAACATACCGATTGCTTCCATCAGCGCGTGGCAGGTCACAGGTCCAACAAAAGTGAAACCCTCCTTCTTTAAGGCCTTGGAAAGTTCCTTGGCCTTTTCACTAGTTTTAGGGATGTCTTCCATGAACCGGGGATAGAGATTCTCCTCGGGCATGAAGCTCCAGATGAATTCACTCAGGCCACCCTTTTCGCGGAGTTTGATGGTGGCGTTGGCGTTGTTGATGGCAGCCTCGATCTTGCGGCGGTTGCGGATGATTTTGGGATTATTGAGCAACCTCTCCACTTCTGCTGGGCCAAAAGCTGCGACAGCATCAGGATTAAAGCCTGCAAATGCGATGCGGAAGTCATCTCGCTTACGCAATACCGTGGCCCAAGAGAGACCCGACTGGAAGCCTTCTAGGGTCAAACGCTCAAATAGTCCGGCTTCATCGCGGACAGGCATTCCCCATTCCGTGTCGTAATATTCGCGCAGTAGTGCAGACGTTGTGGCCCATGGTGGGCGCCCCACTCCTTCAGAATCAAACACAAGGCCGGTCTTGCCCGTTGTGTTACCTGGTTCGGAGGCTGGATTGGGCATCGATGGTGCCGCAGAAAAGTCGATAAATTGGGTGGGTGGCTGGGCTGTGGCTTCTTCATCGCGCGCAAAAGGGTTGGTCATGGGCGCCACGTTACTATCAATGATGGTGCTTTCATCGGTGTGAATATCTGATTTGTAAGTCATGATCTATTGGACTGCGCGAGTGGTTGAAAGGTTCCTTTGCTTGCCAATCTGCGGTTGATTCGCCAGTACCCGGGGGTCCCAGGGTAGTGTAATGCTCATGAATAGACCTGCTGTACGCGATGCCGCGCTGCTTATTCTGCGCGCAGTTCTAGGTCTCGTTTTCGTAGCCCACGGCGTAGACAAAATGTTTTACGCTGGGATGGACGAAACCACAGGTCAGTTCTCTGCGATGGGTATCCCACAACCACATGTTTCGGCCTACATTGCCGCCATTGGCGAAATGGTTGGTGGCTCGTTGCTGGTGGTGGGGCTTCTAACCACGTTCGTCGCCGGTGCGCTGGCATTATTCATGGCTTGCGCGCTTTACTTTGTGCATCTTGGCAATGGAATTTTTGCGGCCGGCGGCGGCTTTGAGTACCCAGCGGTACTTATCGTTTCCCTGTTAATGGTCGTGGTCTTCGGTTCTGGTCGCGCGAGCTTGGATGGGGTGTTGAGCCGTGTTGACGCATGAGCAAGTCCAAGCCGCGATTTCCGCGCAGCTTGACGGGGAGCCGGCGCAGTTGCCTGCCGACGTCGTCGATACCCACGTTGAGAGTTGCGCCCAATGCCGTGCATTTCGTGACAAGGCCGCCGCGCTGTCTCGCTCTTTGAGCTTCGTGGAATCGGCAGAAGGAATGGCACCGCCGCAGGACCTCTCCGAAGTCATCATTGCGGGTGTTGAGTCCGAATGGAATAGGGCATCGAGCGCGCGCCAAACCGCGTTGACTGTTGCCCGCGTTGGTCTTGTCGCACTCGGATTGGTATTCGCTGTATGGGCGATTGTCGTAGTCGCGAGTGCCTCGGGATTGGCTGTAATAGGGGATGAAGGGACGCTTTCGCCTTCCGCCGATCCAGAGCATGCCCGCTTGCTTATCGAAGGCGCAGCGCTACGTTTCGGCCTAGCAATCGGTCTGCTCTTCGCGGCTTGGCGCCCAGCCTCGATCCCGGGGACCCTGCCGGTCGTGGCTACCATGTTTGCGTTCCTTTTCGGATTTACCATGCGGGACATTGCCCTAGGAACGACCGTGATGAGCCAAGTCTATATTCTCCTCGCTACCGGCCTGAGCACACTGGCTTTGATCTGGGCTTGGGCAGCAGATAAGGGTTACGTGCTACGAGACTTCTGGCGCTCGCTGGGCGCTGATCCGCATTAGCCCACCGTCCCCCTCGCACTAGCGCGTAAAGGGAGCGCCTGCGGCGTCGTCAAGCGCTGCGCACGATGCCTCAATGAACGTGGTTGTGTACAGCAGGATCCAAGAAGAAGGCATGGTCTACACCACGCCTTCTTCTTGTGTTGTTCCTAGTCTGTTGCCGCGAATTAAGACTCCGTCGCCACAAGCGGACAAGCTATTCGCGTTGGATACTTAACTCGCCGTGAAGTACTGCTAGGTCCAATTGTTGAGCCACATCATAGATTGGTACCAGTTCTCAGGGATGATGTAGCCGTAGAGGATTGGGGAGAAGTAGATAAACATCGCGAGCACGAGCGCCAGGTAGCACACCGCCACGAACGAGCCGGTCCGGATTTCTCCGCCCGCCAAGGATTTGAGCCAGCGCCATTGCAATTGTTTGCCGTGTCCGATCATCTGCCCTAAAGCCAGCGCAATGAGCACGATGACAAATGGGATGAATGCGGTGGCATAGAAGAAGTACATCTGACGGTCGAAAGCAGCTAGCCACGGAAGGAAGCCCGCAGCAAAACCGACCAGTGGAATCAGGAAGGCGCGGTTGCGGCGCACCAGTAGGGACCAAAGGCCCCAGAAGACTGCCGGAATGACAAGCCACCAAATAGCGGGCGTACCGAAGAGATACAGCATCTTGCGGCATGTACCCCCGTCGCCACATTCCAGGTCCGTGGAGGAGTAGTACAGAATCGGACGAGCCGCAACGAGCCATGCCCATGGTTTGGAATCCCAAGGGTGGGAGTGTCCGCTAGAGCTGGTGAGCGAGGCGTGGAACTCCAAGACAGAGGAGTGGTAGTAGAACCAACCGGCGATTGGTTCAGGCAAGTTGAGCAGCCACGAACCTTCTTCAATAGTGCCGTCGACCTTTGCATGACGGTAGACGGAGGTCTCGGACGCAAACCATGCACGCCAAGTCCATGCATAGATGAGGACGGGGACCAAAACCAACGAGGCGAGTGCTGCCGGGGTGTCACGCACCAAGGTACCAAGGACGTAGCGGCGCACACCGTAGCGGCGTCGCAAAGCAAGATCGCTGAAAACAGAGAGCAATCCAAAGAACATGATGTAGTACAGGCCGGACCACTTTACGCCCAATGAAAGACCCAAGAAGATGCCTGCGGTAAAGCGCCACCAACGGAAACCAAAACGCGGGCCAAATTTGGAGGTACCCATGTTTCCGGAGGTGAAAGCTTCATGGAGGCGCTGGCGCATTTGGTTATGGTCTCGCGCCAAAGCCCACGCAGCTGCGACGACGAAGAAAACCTGGAAAATATCCAACATTCCGAACTTGGAGGAAACGAGCAATACGCCGTCGCATACTGCGATAAACCCAGCTATCGCTGCAATTTGCCAAGAACCGGAAACACGGCGTGCCAGTGCCATGGTCAACAAGACGGTGGCTACACCGAAAAGAGCCGTCATCGTACGCCAGCCCCAAGGCGAGTATCCAAAAACCATCTCCGACAATGCAATGATCTGTTTTGCTAGAGGAGGGTGGACCACGAGGCCATAACCTGGGTTCGATTCGATGCCACCGATAAAGAGATTGTCCCAGCTGCGCACCATATCCCATGCTTGTGGTACGTAGTGTTTCTCGTCGAAGACCGGGGTGCCATTAGCTACCGGAGCGGTCAGGCCCACAAAACGCGTGATGAGAGCCAAAACCCCGATTACGGCCGTGCTAATCCAATCTGGTTTGCCCCAAGAGTAGGCGATCGGTGCAGGAGGCGCTGTAATGGCGTGTTTGCCGAGCGGCTTACCGTGGGCTTTAGTCGAGGCGGTAGCAATAGTCACTTGGAAGAGTTTAGGATATGCGAGCCCGAACTGGGGAGTCTGTACCCCAAGTTACTGGGGAGTCTGTACCCCAAGTTATGGAAAGCTAGGAACCATGAATACCAATTTTCGCCTGGAACCGCTGCCCCGTGGAGTTATTGTCGCCGCCACACCATTGGGCAATATTGGGGATGCCTCTGCACGTCTCATGCAAGCACTGGCTGAAGCAGACGTTGTAGCGGCGGAGGATACCCGCCGAGTACGTAACTTGGCGTCCGCTTTGGGTATCGAGATTCAGGGCAAAGTGGTGTCCAACTTCGACCATAACGAATCGCAGCGGGCACAGGCGCTAGTCGATGCCGCTCGTTCCGGCACCGTGCTGGTGGTTTCTGATGCAGGAATGCCGCTGGTTTCTGACCCCGGGCACTCGATTGTTGCAGCCGCGGTGGAGGCTGGCGTGCCTGTCACGTGTTTCCCCGGACCCTCAGCTGTACCGACGGCGTTGGCCCTTTCCGGCCTTGGGGTTGGCCACTTCCTCTTTGATGCCTTTGCGCCGCGCAAGGCGGGGCCTCGCAAGACATGGCTGGAGTCCCTCAAGGGGCAGGAGCGAGCCATCGTATTCTTTGAGTCTCCCCACCGTTTGGCCCAAACGCTTTCTGACGCAGCCGACATCCTCGGCGCTCAGCGTTCGGCTGCAGTGTGCCGGGAGTTGACCAAGACATACGAAGAAATTAAGCGAGGAACGCTTGGGGAATTAGCCCAGTGGGCAGTGGACAATGCAAGGGGAGAGATCACAGTCGTAATTGAAGGCGGTGCGAGTGAGCCTGCATCTGTCGAGGTCTTGGTGGAGCGGGTTCATGAACTCGTCTCCTCGGGCTTGCGCGCAAAAGACGCTTGTAAAGAAGCAGCAGCTGGAACCGAAGTAACTAATCGCGATCTTTATGACGCGTATTTGGCGGCTCGAGACGCATAAATCCGCGATTGTTGCAGGATTGTTATAGGCAAAACCTAGCGTGTGCTAAAAACGCCCGCTTATGTTGAACAACTGCGTCTTTTAAACTGTCTGGGGAATGTAAATAACCTGCCAAAATTCTGGCTTTGGGGTTCTATGCAGCGCTTTCTAGGTTGACGCGTCATGCATAACTCACACATTCTGGGTTGTATGACTAATCCAGATAAGAATCCTAAGACGGAAGAAGGTGCGGTTGCTGCTTCAAACTCGCCAGCAGTAACTTCCGACGAGTACCAGACCGTCGACGAGAAGCTGGAATCAGCATCTGCGACGAGTCAGCTGCAAGACATGCTCGGCAATGAGGACTTCGCTCCCCACGAGATGACCGAGCCTGAAATTGAAATAGCAGCCGATGACGATGCTCCAATCGACTGGACCATCGTCGGCATCGCTGGCGTGCTCATTGCCGCCATCGTTGCGTGGGGCTTAGCTGCTCCGGCCAACTTCGCAAACTTTGCTAGCGATGCACTGAGCTTCGTTGTTAACGACTTTGGTTGGGCCTACGTCCTCTTCGGCACGATTTTCGTTGTATTTGTTATCTTCATCGCCGCCTCCAAGTTCGGCACCATCCGCTTGGGCCATATCGATGAAGAGCCTGAATTTTCTACGCCTTCCTGGATCGCGATGATGTTCGCAGCCGGCATGGGCATCGGCCTGATGTTCTACGGTGCTTCTGAGCCGCTGAACTACTACCTCAACGGTGTTCCGGGCCATGAGCCGAAGGAAGTCGGCACTGCGATGGCTACGGCGATGTTCCACTGGACCCTGCACCCATGGGCTGTTTATGCCATCGTTGGTCTCGCAATTGCATACTCGACTTTCCGTATTGGCCGCAAGCAGCTGCTGAGCCAGGCATTCGTGCCGCTCATCGGCCAGCGCGCTGCTGATGGCTGGGTTGGCAAAGTTATCGATATCCTGTCAATCTTCGCCACCGTTTTCGGTACCGCATGTTCCCTGGGTATCGGTGCAACCCAGATCCAGGCTGGTATCCAGGCTTCCGGCCTCATCGACAACCCATCCCAGAAGGTCGTCGTTGGCATCGTCCTCGTGCTGACCCTGGCCTTCCTGCTTTCCGCAATGTCCGGCGTGGGCAAGGGCATTCAGTATGTCTCCAACGCCAACATGGTTATGGCCGCACTGCTTGCCATCTTCGTGTTCATCCTTGGCCCAACTGTTTCCATCCTGAACCAGATTCCGGGCTCCATCGGTAACTACCTGAATGCGTTCACCGAGATGATTTCCCGTACTGCTGAGTCCAACAACGGCGAAGCAGGCGAGTGGCTGTCCTCCTGGACCATCTTCTACTGGGCATGGTGGGTCTCCTGGTCCCCATTCGTCGGTATGTTCCTGGCACGTATTTCCCGTGGCCGTTCCGTCCGCGAATTCTGCATCGGCGTCATGCTGATCCCGGCTGGCCTTTCCACCGTGTGGTTCGCCATCTTCGGCGGTACCGCAATCCACATGGAGCAGAATGGCAACTCCATCTCCGGCGAGTCCTCTGAGGTTGAGCTGTTCAATTTGCTGCACAACCTGCCTGGTGGTTTCATCGCCGGCATCATTGCAGCTATCCTGCTCGCAACCTTCTTTATTACCTCCGCTGACTCGGCTTCTACCGTTATGGGCTCGATGTCTCAGAATGGTACATCCAACGCCAAGCCATGGCTGTCCGCAGCATGGGGCGTTGCCACCGCGGCTGTTGGTCTGACCCTGCTGCTGGCTGATGAGAACTCCCTCTCCAACCTGCAAAACGTTACTATTGTGGCTGCACTCCCATTCCTCTTTATTGTTGTTGGCTTGATGTTCGCCATCTACAAGGCGCTCAGCAACGACGTCATTTACTTGGAATACCGCGAGTCCCAGGCATTCCAGCGTAAGCTGGCACGCGAGCGTCGTCTGCACCGCGAGTACCAGCGCGCAGAAGAGCTCAAGAAGCGTCGCCAGCAGCGCAAGAAGGCACACCACAAGCACTAGGCGTTCCAAAGCACCGCACAGTGCGTATTGCGCAGGAGAATCCTCCTTCCTTAGCCCATCCCTTGACCGGGGAGACTGGGGGAGGGGGATTTCTTTATGCGTGGCGTCAAGGCACCCTTAACGCGCACTTTGTCTACCGGCTTCGATAGAGTAGTGTGCATGACTGAGTCAGTAGTAGTTAATGTTGCTTGGCCTTATGCCAACGGACCCCGCCACATCGGACACGTGGCCGGATTCGGTGTTCCTTCGGACGTCTTCGCTCGTTTCCAGCGAATGCGTGGCCGCAACGTTCTCATGGTCTCGGGTACCGATGAACACGGCACTCCGCTGCTCGTGCAGGCTGACAAAGAAGGCGTGACCGTCCGCGAGCTTGCTGACCGTTACAACCGCCAGATCGTCACGGACCTTGCGGGTCTGGGATTGTCCTATGACCTGTTCACCCGCACCACGACCCGCAACCACTACTCGGTGGTCCAGGAGCTTTTCAAGGGCCTCTACGAGAACGGCTACATGCTTAAGGAGACCACCCAGGGAGCTATCTCGCCGTCGACTGGCCGCACCCTGCCTGACCGCTACATCGAGGGCACCTGCCCAATCTGTGGCGCTGACGGCGCTCGCGGCGACCAGTGCGATGAATGCGGTAACCAGCTGGATCCGGTTGACCTCATCAACCCAGTGTCCAAGATTAACGGTGAGACCCCGGAATTCATCGAGACCGAGCACTTCCTCCTCGACCTGCCTTCCGTCAAGGACGCTCTCGAAGCGTGGCTCAAGACCCGTGAGGACTGGCGCCCGAACGTCTTGAAGTTCTCCCTCAACCTGCTTGAGGACATGCGCCCGCGCACCATGACCCGTGACATCGACTGGGGTATTCCAATTCCAGTAGAGGGCTGGGAGGAGAACTCCGCTAAGAAGCTCTACGTGTGGTTCGACGCGGTCATCGGCTACCTGTCTTCTTCCATCGAGTGGGCACACCGTACCGGCAACCCGGATGCATGGAAGGACTTCTGGCAGAACGACAATGCTCGCCACTACTACTTCCAAGGCAAGGACAACATCACCTTCCACTCCCAGATCTGGCCGGCCCAGCTCTTGGGCTACGCAGGCAAGGGCGCCAAGGGTGGAGATCTGCATAAGTATGGCGAGCTCAACCTGCCTACGGAGATTGTTTCCTCCGAGTACCTGACCATGTCCGGCTCGAAGTTCTCTTCCTCGAAGGGTGTTGTCATCTACGTCAAGGACTTCCTCGCGGAGTTTGGCCCGGATGCGCTGCGTTACTTCATTGCAGTGGCTGGCCCAGAAAACAATGACACCGACTTCACCTGGGATGAGTTCGTTCGCCGAATCAACAACGAGCTGGCCAACGGCTGGGGCAACTTGGTAAACCGCACCGTGTCCATGGCGCACAAGAACTTCGGTGAGGTTCCTGCACCGGCTGCTTTGGAGGATGCAGATAAGGTGATTCTGCAGCTAGCTGAGGACACCTTCGCCGCCGCAGCCGCCAACCTTGAACAGTCCAAGTTCAAGCAGGCCATTACTGCCATCATGCACGTGGTGGGTGAGGCCAACGCCTACATCGCAGCGATGGAGCCATGGAAACTGGCCAAGGACGAGACTCAGCGCGAGCGCCTTGCCACCGTCTTGTGGACTGCACTGCAGGTGGTCTCTGACTGCAACGTCATGCTCACGCCTTTCCTGCCGTTTACCGCGCAGAAGGTGCATGAGACCCTAGGTCGCGATGGTGTATGGGCTGCCCAGCCGGAGATCCAAGAGGTCGTCGATGACATCCCAGTTGAGCTGGTTGGCGTGGGTCTGCCACCGGAGAACCACCCGTACCCAATCATCACGGGTGACTACACCGCACAGCAGGCCACGTGGCAGCGCGTCGACGTGGTTCCTGGCACCTCATTAAGCAAGCCGAAGCCACTGGTGGCCAAGCTTGACCCAGAGCTCGCCGAGACTGGCCCAGAGTGGGCGCCAGTTCAGAAGTAGGATGCGGCAAAGCCGTAGCATCGCGACCGCTTTCGCGTTTGCGGTAGTAACCCTCACCGCGCTTAATCTGCGCTCGGGAATCGCCTCGGTGGCTCCCGTGCTCGGGGACTTAAGCGCGGCTTTCGGCATTGGCCCGGCCAGCGCGGGAATTCTCACGGCCCTGCCGGGATTGTGCTTTGCCGCGATGGGGTGGGCAGCAGTCCCTATCGCGCGCCGCTGTGGGCTCAGCCCCACCCTGCTTGCAGGCGCCCTCGCCTTGCTCATCGGCTTGGCGGCCAGACCCTGGGTCAACAACTTTGGGGCCTTCGTTGCGCTGACATTCTTGGTCGTTGGCGGCATCGCCGTGACCAACATCCTGCTGCCTGCCTGGATTAAGACCTACGGCAGCCGCCGCACGATGGTGGCGCTGATGACTACCTACACCACGGTGTTGGGTCTATCCAGCGCCCTCGGACCGTTGTCCGCGAACCTCGCAGCATGGCGCACCTCTTTGTTCCTGTGGGCCATTCCTGTGGTGCTGCAGGCGGTGGGTTGGTTCATTGCCACCCGCCACGTGGGGTTTGACCCAGTGGAGCCTTCCACAACAGGCAACATTCCTCTGCGGCGTTCGCCCACCGCCGTCGCGCTACTGTTCTTCTTCGGCCTGCAGTCAACCATGGCCTACGTGCAGATGGGCTGGCTGCCCACCATGTTTGTCTCGCGTGGCGTCGGAAGTGGAACTGCTGGAGTCTCACTTGCCCTCATCGGCGCTTTCAACATCATTGGCGGACTAGTGATGCCGGTGCTCATCGAGCGCCTGCGGGATCTGCGCCCGGTGCCTCTTATCCTTGCTGCGACCACAGCTGCGGGCTGGATTGGCGTGCTGGTCAATGCGTCAGCAGCGCCGTTGATTTGGGCGAGCCTCATGGGGATTGGCGGAATGTGTTTCCCACTCGCACTGGCCCTGCTCGCAGCTCGCACCCGCGAGCCAGCGGTGACGGCGCGGTTATCGGGGTTTGTCCAACCAGGCGGCTACCTCTTGGCGGGTGGTTTTCCCTTCATTTTTGGCCTCGTGGCTCAGGCAACCGGCGGATGGTCGGTGAGCCTAGCGGTGCTCATTGCCCTCACAGTTGCGATGGCAGTGGCCGGTGTAGCCGCCGCGCGGCCGGTCTACATCGACGACGAGCTTCTATCGAAGTGACGCTGCAGGTGCACTAGTCCAAGGCGAACGCCATCCTTGCTGTGGATATTCGGCATGCGTCCGGTTTCTTCGAATCGGAACTTCTTGTGCAGCGCGATCGATGCCTCGTTGGTGTCCACGATGTAGGTGATCATCGTCTGCACGTAGTCATTTTCCTTGGCGTCATCCATGACTGCGCACATGAGCTCGTTGCCCACGCCCTTACCGCGTGCAGACGGCGCCACATAGACGGAATTTTCTACGGTGCCCCAGTAGATTGCCGGGGTCACGAACTGGAAGTATGCTGCCCAGCCGATGATTTCATCGTCGTCGACAGCCACAAAGACGGGGTATCCATCGGATTCCATCTGCTCGAGCCAAGCGATGCGGTCCTCGACGGATTCTTGCCACGTGACCAAGTTGGCAGCCGGCCTAGCGGCCGACGCGGCGTTGTAGATGGAGGCGATTGCGGCGGCGTCGGAAAGCGCGGCGGGGCGAACGTGCATGGATTGATCCTTAAAGCATGAGCTGCAAGTGAGTGAGGTTGAGCCAATGTCCCATCTTGTAGGACACCTCTTTGAACGTTCCTACATTGGCAAAACCGAACTTCTCATGCAACTTGATGGATGCGACGTTGGTGTCCACGATGAGCCCCAGCAGCGTATGCACTTTTTCATCCGCGCGCGCCAGGGAAACGAGCTCACCTAAAAGGGCGGTGCCCACGCCTCGGCCTTGGGCTGCCGGATCCAAATAAATGGTGGTTTCGTAACACCCTTTCCACACGCTTGGGTTGCGGTAGGGGTGATACATGGCCCAACCTAAGTGCTGAGGCTTTTCGCCTGGCGTCTCAGGCTCGGTTTCTGCAACCAGCCACGGGCAGCCATCAGCGATGTTCTGGCGCAGGTATTCTTCGCGCTCGGCGATGGTTGCTTCGGTGTCGCGGAAGATGAAGTCGGTCTCCCGGATGGCCCAGTTGAGGCACTCGGTCATCGCGGGGACGTCGGCGAGGGTGGCACTGCGGATTTGCATGCGTTCCAGATTACAATTGCGTACATGTCTAAAAAGAAGCCACGCCCAGTCCCTGTTCCAGCAGAAGGCTTGTCGCAGCTTGTCGACGCCCATACGCACCTAGCCTCCTGCAAGGACCCAGCCGCCGACATCGTGTCCCGCGCCGGTGCTGCAGGGGTGTCGCGCATGGTTACGGTAGGTGATGGTTTGGAAGAGACCGAGCGTGCGCTCCAAGCGGCACATGAGTTCCCCAACGTGTGGGCAGCCTGCGCCATCCATCCCACCAAGGCCGACACGCTCGATGCCGCGGCGCGGAAGCGGCTGGAGGAAATGGCTGCGGACCCACGCTGCGTGGCAATCGGGGAGACCGGCCTCGATACCTATTGGATTAAGCACGAGCCAGAGTCCACCGCACCCCTTGACGTCCAGGAGGAGGCGCTGCGCTGGCACATGGATTTGGCCAAGGAGGCGGGCAAGGTCCTCATGATTCACAATCGTGAGGCGGATGTGGAGCTTCTGCGTGTGCTTGGCGACGCCGAGAATGTCATGCTCCATTGCTTCTCCTCACCGTTGGACGTGGCGAAGGAGGCCCTGGCACGCGGTTGGGTTCTCTCCTTTGCCGGCAACGTGACGTTCAAGCGCAACGAGGAGTTGCGTCAGGCGGCGGCTATTGCTCCGGCGGGGCAGCTACTCGTGGAGACGGATGCTCCGTATATGACTCCCGAGCCCTTCCGCGGTGCGCGCAACGAGCCGACCTTCATCGGTCATACGTATAACTGCATTGCGGAAGCGCGGGGCATGGATGTGGGGGATTTGGTTACGGAAGTTAACCAGACGTTCAACTCCGTGTTTGGTTTGTGACGATCGTCATATTTAGCATTTGTCCTGGTCAACCGTAAAACACGTGTTGGGTGTTGCGGTAGTGTTCCAAGTGGCGTGGCGAAAGGAATCGCTCTCGACTGGACGCTCCTGTTATCGTATTGTTATTGAAGATTTGCTCAACGCGCTACCGTCCCATGGTTGGCCCCACGCCTGAGGGCCTAGCGCGAGATATCATTCGTTTTGAGAGAGTTACATGAACCAGATTAAGCGCATCAATTCTTCCCGTTCCCTTCCACTGCGTCTTGCCACCGGCGGTGTGCTCGGCACTTTGGCAGTGGGCGGTGTGGTCGCTGTGTCTGCGCAAAAAGACATCACCCTTGACGTCAATGGCGACAAGATTGAGCTCGCCACCTTCGCGGGCAACGTCGATGAGGCTCTGCAGGCTGCTGGCGTCAACGTCGGTGGTGAGGATCTGGTCTACCCGGCTCCTTCTGAGAAGGTCGCTGACGGTGACAACATCACCGTGCGCACCTCCAAGCCGGTGGCCGTGTCTATCGACGGCGTCAAACAGCAGCTTTCCTCGACCGACCTCAAGGTTTCGGATCTGTTGGGCAACCTTGATGGTATCGCCCCAGGTGCGGCTATTACCTCCGGTGATAAGAAGGTAACGGGTGATGACAACCTGACTGAGGGCATGGAACTCGAGGTTGTCTCACCGAAGATCGTCAAGATCAATGACGGCGGCAAGATCACCTACACCAACATTGCGGCCAAGACCGTGAAGGACGTCATCGAAGAGCGCGGCATCGACGTTGATGAGGATGACCGCGTGTTCCCGTCGATGGATACCCCGATCGTCAATGGCATGTCCATCAAGGTTGACCAGGTTTCCACCACCTTCTACGACGCAACCGAGGAATTTGAGGCGGAGCCTACCTTCGTTGACGATCCTGAGCTTGAAGAGGGCAACGAGGAAGTGCGCGTGGAGGCAGTTAAGGGCCAGCGCAACGTCACCCGCAAGCTCGTGATGAAAGACGGTGCCAAGGAGTCTGACGAGATAGTCAAGGAGAAGGTCATTAACGAGCCGGTCGCTGCGACCATCGCCCGTGGCACCAAGAAGCCCGCAGCAGCGCCAGCCGTGGCTGACGGCAGCGTATGGGATTCCCTCGCGCAGTGCGAGTCCACCGGTAACTGGGCCATCAACACCGGCAACGGTTTCTCCGGCGGCCTTCAGTTCACCCCGTCCACCTGGGCTGGCTTCGGTGGCACCGCTTATGCTCCTGAGGCATGGCAGGCAACCCGCGAGCAGCAGATTGCTGTCGCGGAGAAGGTCCAGGCCGCACAGGGCTGGGGCGCATGGCCTGCATGTACCTCCAAGCTGGGCCTGCGCTAAACGCCCCTTCTGGGCTGGCCGAATTTGGCCACCGCAGCTAGACCTGAATCGCTTTCCTGAAACAGCCCGCTTATGCGGGCTTTTCTGATTTTGTGAACTACTCTGAATTGCATGACTGAACCCAAACTGCTCGGACCCGTGGAAATTCGCCAACTGGCCGAGAAGCTGGATGTAACCCCCACCAAGAAGCTTGGTCAGAACTTCCTGCACGACCCAAACACTATCCGCCGCATCGTTGCCGCAGCAGACTTACAGCGCGACGACCGCGTGGTTGAGGTAGGACCTGGCCTGGGGTCTTTGACCTTGGGCCTGCTGGAAGCAGTCGATGACCTCACCGTGGTGGAGATCGATCCGCGCCTAGCGGCGCAGCTGCCGGACACCATTGCTGAGCGCGCGCCGGAGCAGGCGGGCAACCTCCGCCTCATCGAAAAGGATGCGTTGCGCATCGCGCCGGGAGAGCTGGGAGAACCCACGGCCCTTGTGGCGAACCTGCCTTATAACGTTGCAGTTCCGGTTTTGCTGCACCTGCTGGAGCTGTATCCCACCATTCGACGCGTGCTGGTGATGGTGCAGCTGGAGGTCGCTAAGCGCCTCGCCGCGAAGCCCGGTAACAAGGTCTACGGTGTGCCCTCCGTGAAGGCCTCCTTCTACGGCACCGTCCGCCAGGCGGGAACCATCGGCAAGAACGTCTTCTGGCCCGCACCCAACATCGAGTCCGGTTTGGTTCGCATCGATTGCTTCGAGGACGCCCCGTGGCCTATCGACGATGCGACGCGTAAGGCAGTTTTCCCGCTTGTCGACGCCGCCTTCGCCCAACGCCGCAAGACCCTTCGCGCGGCTTTGTCCGGCCACTTTGGCGGCGGCCCGGCGGCGGAGGAAGCCCTCGTGGCGGCGGGCATTGACCCACGGTTGCGCGGCGAGAAGCTCGCGGTAGAAGACTTCGTGCGCTTGGCAGGTATCAAGTGATTCTGAGAGCACGCGCCCACGCGAAAGTAAACTTGCACCTCGGGGTCGAGGCAGTTCGCGACGATGGCTTCCACGAGCTGGCAACGGTGTTTCAGTCCCTCGATATCAGCGACGAGGTCTCTCTTGAGGTTCACGCCGACGAACCGACCACCGGCCCAGTTGTTGCCGCGCTGTACGCCAGCGGCACCTATGCTGCCGGCGTACCGGAAGATGAGTCCAACCTGGCCTGGCGCGCTGTCGAGGTGGTGGCCCGCGCTGTGCGAGCCGACCGGCAGGTGGCTCTGCCGCGCGTGACGCTGCACCTGCAGAAGGGAATTCCTGCCGCAGGCGGCATGGCTGGCGGCTCGGCGAACGCCGCTGCGGCCCTGCGCTTAGCTGCGCAAGCTTTCGCAGACTTTTGTGAGCTCAGCGAGGACAAGCTTTACGAGCTGGCCGCCGAGCTGGGCTCCGACGTGCCTTTCACGCTCATGGGCGGCACCGCCTTGGGCACTGGGCGCGGCGAGCAGCTAGCACCCATGATGACCCGCGGCACCTACACGTGGGCGATTATCACCAACGCCGAGGGCTTATCGACGCCGGCGGTCTTCCACAAGATCGATGAGCTGCGCGCGGCGGGGAAGGGTAGCACCCCTGCGATGGATACATCAGCGGTAGCCCAGGCGTTGATGAGTGGTCAGCCGCAACAGCTGGCGGCCGCGCTGCGCAACGACCTGCAGGCCGCCGCCGTGTCCCTGCGGCCAGACCTGCGTAAGATTCTCGACACTGGCAAGGCCGCCGGTGCACTGGCCGGGATTGTCTCCGGTTCCGGCCCCACCTGCGCCTTCCTCTGCGAGGATGAGGAGACCGCCGGAGAAGTGGTTGCGCAAGTCATGTTTGACAACAAGGGCACCCGCGGCATTGTCACGCACTCGCCGGCCCCAGGTATCGAGATGCTGGGCTGATTAGCCCACTTGAGATCGACTGAGATCGACAAAGGCACCGTCCCATTGAACGGTGCCTTTGTCTATTTCCTAGCTAGAGCGGAGGGGGCTCTACAGCGCAACCTTAGAGGACAGCCATCTCGGTCGGCTTGATGTCCAGCTTGAAGCGGTTGATCTCCTTGCCCTCGAACAGGTCGATGACAACGAGCTCCTTTTTGTTGGCGTCGGTGACGTAAGCGTAGCCGTCAACGGACTTCAGGATCGGTCCAGGCAGCTGCCACTCTTCGTTCTCGCGCCACTCGGAGATAGCGTCGATCTTCTTGGTGACCTTGCCGGATTCCGGATCGATGACGTTGAGCTTGCCGTCGTAGGTCAGAACCAGTGCCTCGCCCAGCGGGCCGCGGGCCAGGGAACGGAACCAGTAAGAAGATCCAAGCTCAACCTTCTTGGCGGAGTAGTCCTCGGTGTTGATGAGGGAGACAGATGTTGGGCGCTCGAACTCGGCGTCCTTCTCAGTCTTATTATCAGCGAGGATGATGTCAGACTCTTCGGAACCAGCGGAGTTACCGGAGCGCTGGTAGCCGTCCTTGCCAGCGTAGGAAGAAACGTCGATCTTATGGAACTCCTTGCCGTCGAAGACGACAGGGCCGTCCTCACAGCCGAAGAAGAGCTTTCCGTTACCAGCGGTAGCCTCACCGTGGACGCCAGGGCACTTGGTGGTCTCGGTCAGGGCCTTGCCATCCTTGTCCAGGTGCTGAATGGTGTGGCGCTCGTCCTCGGTGCCCTTGGTTATAACGACGGAGCCATCCTTGAGCGGAACAGCCACACCGTGGTGAGCCTCGCCGGACTCGAAGGTCTTAACGTCCTTTGGATCAGCAATCTGGTCGGTTGGTACGACCTGTGCGGTGCCGTCACCATCGGAGAAGAGCGCGGTGAAGCCGTCGTGGTGAACCACGTGGCCTGCGTGCGGTGCCTTGTACTCGGCGTCGTCAAGCTTTGGCTCAGCGGTGTAGTAGTGGTTGTGATCGCCGTGCGGCTTGGTGATGAGGCCGGTGTCGAAGGTGAGGAACTTGTCGCCCTTGGTCACCATGACGTGACGGTCATCGCCAGCGTTAGACAGGCGCAGGAACGCAGGCATATCCTCTTCCGCGATGACCTTGCCGGTCTTGGCATCGTAGGTCTTCAGGCCACCCTCGTGGGAGAGAACGACGCGATTAGGCAGCTGGGCGACCTCAGTCTCGCCCTCGCTGGCTTCCATGCCGTCGTGGGAGTGGTCATGTCCCTCGTGCTCATGATCGTGAGCCTCCTCCGCAGCGGAGGTTGCCGGAGCAGCCTCGTCAGCTGGCTTGGAGCAGGAAGTGACAAGAAGCGCGGTCGCGGAGACAGCGGCGAGAATTGAAAGCGCAGATTTCTTCATAACACTTTAGGCTATTTAGAACGATATTCATTTGCAATACTCGCGGAAATGAGGGGGTACTCCGGTCTAGGCATTAAGATGGGACAACGTTATGGCGAACCTTATTAACTTGGAAAACGTATCCAAATCTTTCGGCCTCCAGACTCTCCTTGATGGGGTATCACTCGGCGTGCAATCCGGTGACCGAATCGGAATCGTTGGCGTTAACGGCGGCGGTAAGACCACGCTTCTAGAGGTCTTGACTGGCATCGAGCCGCCAGACGAGGGGCGCGTTTCCCACAACTCCGATCTACGCATGGCTGTGGTGACGCAACGCTTTGAGCTTGACGACGCCCTGACCATCGCCCAGGTCATCATCGAACCGCTCGGCCTCGAAACCTTTGAGTGGGCCTCCAACGCCAAGGTACGCGACGTCCTGGGGGGCCTCGGAATTGTGGAACTCGGCCTAGAGACCCAAGTGGGCTCGCTCTCGGGTGGTGAGCGCCGCCGCGTGAATCTAGCCGCAGCGCTCGTACAGGAACTCGACCTCGTGGTACTCGACGAGCCGACCAACCACCTCGACGTCGAGGGCGTGCAGTGGCTTGCGCAGCACCTGCTGGGCCGCAAGATTGCCGTCGTGGTGGTCACTCACGACCGCTGGTTCCTGGATACCGTCGCCACCACCACCTGGGAAGTGCACGACGGCGTGGTCGACCCCTACGAGGGCGGTTACAACGACTGGATCTATGCCCGCGCCGAGCGCGCCCGCCAGGCCGACGCCATGGAACAGCGCCGCCAGAATCTCGCCCGCAAGGAGCTGGCCTGGCTGCGCCGAGGTGCGCCGGCTCGTACCTCCAAGCCGCGTTATCGCATTGAGGCCGCCGAGGCCCTCATCGCGGACGTCCCCGCGCCGCGCAACAAGGTTGAGCTCATGGCCTTTTCCAAGCAGCGCCAAGGCCGCGTGGTTATCGAACTCGAGGACGCGACCGTGGCAACCCCCGACGGCCGTGTGCTGGTAGACCATCTGACCTGGCGCCTCGCGCCGGGCGAGCGCATTGGCCTCGTTGGCGTTAACGGTTCCGGCAAGACCACTCTGCTGCGCGCTTTGGCAGGGGAGCACTCGCTCACGGCAGGCAAGCGCATTGAGGGGCAGACGGTGCGCCTGGGTTGGCTGCGCCAGGAACTCGACGACCTTGATCCGCAACGCCGGCTTATCGACGCCGTCGAAGACGTCGCTACCTATGTCCACCTCGGCAAGAAGGAGCTGAGCGCCTCGCAACTGGCCGAGCGCCTCGGCTTCTCTGCCAAACGCCAGCGCACCCCGGTGGGTGACCTGTCCGGTGGCGAGCGCCGCCGCCTGCAGTTGACCCGCGTGCTCATGGCCGAGCCAAATGTTCTTCTGCTGGACGAGCCAACCAATGACCTGGACATTGATACCCTTCAGGAGCTCGAGTCGCTTCTAGACTCGTGGCCCGGAACGATGGTGGTCATCTCGCACGACCGCTACCTCGTAGAAAGGATCGCCGACAACACCTATGCGCTGTTCGGCGACGGCAAGCTGACTAACCTGCCGGGAGGAATCGACGAATACCTGCGCCGCCGCGCCCAGCTCGACGCCGCCCAGAATTCCGGTGTCCTGAACCTGGGCGGTAAGAACGCGGACGGAACTGCTGCCGATACGGCCAAGACCAAGGGCGACGGAGCCGGCGGCACTGGCACCGCGGCGCCAAAGCGCCTGAGCTCGCAGGAAGAACGCGAGCTGACCAAGAAGATGAACGCACTGGAACGCAAGATGTCCAAGCTCGACGAGCAAGCGGAGAAAGTGAGTGCGACCATGGCAGAAGTTGCCGCTGCGACGGTACTCGATACCGAGCAGCTCACTAAGCTAGATGCGCAGCTCAAAGACATCACCGCGCAGCGCGAGGAGCTGGAAATGGAGTGGCTGGAACTCGGTGAAAAGCTGGAGGGATAAGCCTTTGGGCAAGCGGGGCGTCGTCAAGCATGCCTCCCCCTGCCGTATAACGATGCGGTTGCGATCTGCCGAACAGCGTTCAATGCGGTGTCCTCATACCGCGTAGCTGTGGCACGGTGGAGGTCATGAACATCTCGCGCCGCATCCTCCCCGTTACAGCCGCACTTGCCTTGACCATGGGTGGGCTGGTGCCAGCCCAGGCACAGGTTCAGCTCCCGCCACAGGTCCAAGAGCTTTCCTCCCAGCTGCCAGCGGGTAGCTCGCAAATTGAGCTGCCTGCACAGGCATACGACCTCGCCAAGCAGTTCAACATTCAGCTGCCGCCGTTTATCAAGCAGCCAGCCCCTGAGGTGGCCCACCAGCTGGTTAGCGCCACGAATGCGCACCTGCGCAAGCAGGGCCATGTTGAAGACGGCAACGCGCGAAACATCGCGCAGGAGTGGGCTGATCACGGCGCAGCGGGAACGCTGACCTTCCACGGCAATGCCGGTGATGGCCGCACCCACCTCAACGAGGGCAGCGGCAACGTCTACCGCCTGAGCATCCAGGAAGCACAAGACCGCCTCAACTGGCTCAACCGCGACGTCCCAGTTACCCCGGGACCTAGCAAGCACTTTGGCGTGGCCACCAGCTTCGACGGCTCGAACGTCTACGTTGCGGAGTACTTCTTTAACTAGTCTTTGCTTCTTTATCTACTAAGGACGACGGGTGCACTGATCTGACCCACTGCGCGGAGCAGAAAGGCAGGTCATGACGGGAGCATGGCGGCGTAGTTTCCGGGTACGTAAGATGGTCCCCATGATTTTGATTAACGTAAAATTCCACGTAAAGCCCGAATATGCAGAGACCTTCCTCGAGGAGATCGACTGGTACACCCAGGCTTGTAATGCGGAGTCGGGTTGCCTGAACTTTGATTGGTACCGTGATCCGGAGGACCGTCAGCGCTTCCTCCTCGTTGAGGCTTATGCTGATGGCAAGGACGTGGATCATGTCCAGGGCGAGCACTTTAAGCGCTCCTGCGAGGAGTTCCCGAAGTATCTGCTGGAGACCCCGGAAATCATCAACGTCCACATTGACGGGAAGACCGAGTGGGACCGCATGGCCGAGTACAAGGTCGAGTCCTAAGAAACTCGCTTAAAAGCAATCCGCCTCCCTGCACCGTGTATACAACCACGCAGCGCAGGAAGGCGGATTTTTTATTTGGGCAATCTAGGCCGCGACGTTAAGAAGGATAATCAATAGGGCCGGAGGTACTAAGAGCCCAGCGAGGATAAACCAGGCATTTTTCTGCCCAAAGTTGAATTGGGAAGAACCGCTGGGAAGGGGCACCATCGCGCGGGTATCTGTGGGGTCGTAGTAGAACAATCCGTAACGAAGCTTGCCCGCTGTAGAGGAGTCAGGAAAGTGTTCATCCAGCTTTTTATTTATGCTATTCAACCTGAACACGAGCCAGACGCAAGCCACAAGGATGGCAACGACTAGGAACTGTATAACTAGTGGAGCGAGGCTTGGAGCGAAGAGACTAGTAAGCGCGAACGCCGTGCAGATTGCCGTTAATGCAAAAAACCAAAAGCTTAACGCTGGAAGGATAGCAGCGGAGTGAGCACGGCTACGATCGATATCAACCGCAGAAAACTGCGAATAGCCGTTTGTGGTTGTCTTGGTGCTTTGTTGCGTTATGCCGATAGTTACTGCTGATGTAATCGTGAGAACGAGAGGTACAAGTAACGCAAAGCCAATTGCATTTCGATAGGTCTTTGGCATCCATGCATCAGGTTCGCCTCGACCATTGAAATGCTTGGGCAGCGAGTCTGGGAGGCTGTCCCAGCCGAGGATTACAACTATTGCGGCGACTAGCGCAAGCGCTGCCGTGGCTACTAACCAAACCCATTCTTTGCGTGGAGCTGTCAACAGGAAGTTCCTCGGGTGTGCAGTTTCCTACATAAATCCAAAACAGTATAACGAAAATTTCGGCTCAAGCGTTAGGCAAACGAAAAGGCGGGCAGTCTGTTGTAAGAGACCGTCCGCCTTTTGCGTTCTAGGGGCTTTGGCTCAAGAACTTCTAGATCTGGCACTTGGATTCCAAGTTCTTGTCGTAGTTGGAGTACTGCAACAAGGCGTAGTGGAAAGCCAGGGCGTATTCCGAGGCGCCTTCCGGAAGCGGGTGAATGCCGTCGGAATAGAGCAAGTTCGGGTTGCTCTGTGCGTGGGTGCACCAGTCAGCGAGGTAGACGTTGTCGTACTTTTTCGCAGCGTCGATGACGTCGCGCTGGGACTGTGCCATCCATCCGCGGTCGCCGTAAGGAACGGCCATCACGATGGTGTGGTCTGGGCCGATGAGGTCAACGACTTCCTGAATCTGGTCAGGGAAGGCCGGGCCATTGGTACCGAAGCCAAGGAAGACCGTGGAGCGCAGCTGACCAGAATCCTTGAGCTGCTGAATGATCGGGATAGCTGCCGTGTAGTGGCGGGAAACGGCGGCGTCGACGTAGATGCCTGGGTAGCGCTGCTGCAGTGCCTCGGAGGCAGCCAACATCACCGAGTCACCGATGGCGGTAATCTCATTGCCGGTTGGTACCGGACGGCGGGTATTTTCTACTGGGTTCGCTGGAGCTGCCGTATCGCCAGGGTTGCCCTGGTTGCTTTGGGTGTTCTTCTGCTGCAGCATCTCGAGCTGCTGCTCCAGCTCAGACTTATCGCTGGAGGTCGCCAGCGCGTAGCCCACGCCCACTAGGGAAGCGACGACGATCAACGGCACGAGCGGCCAAAAGGCCTTGGCAAATCCGTCCTTCATCTCGGACATCGAGGGGCGGGCCGCCCAGTAGTCAGTCCACGTCTTCTTGTAACCGCCGCGGCGGAAAGGATTCTCCACGAACTGGTAGGAAAGCTCTGCCAGCAGGAAGGAGATCGGTACTGCGACAAGGCCCAGAATCCATGGCTTGTCGGAGGAGTGGTTTCCGTCGAAAATCGCGCGTAAAATCATCACGACCGGCCAGTGCCACAGGTATAGCGAGAAGGAACGCTGACCCAGCCAACGCATGACGGCGGTGCTGAAGATCCATTTGAGAGGACCGAATTCGCGGACGATGCCCCAAATCATGAGTGCACCGAGGACGCTTGTCAGCACCAAGCCGCCGCGGTAGGTGAAGTCTGCATCGTCCGGCATTAGGAACAGCTGCGCGATGTAACCCGCAAGCGCTAAGAAGCCAATCGTTCCTGCCAGAACGCGCTCGGACTTTCCGGGACTTGCCCACGAGTCAGCCTCGGGATCTTCCTTGGTGCTGGTGAGCATCAAAGAAAGGATTGCGCCAATGAGCAAGCCGAAGGCGTGGGTATCGGTGCCGTAGTAGACGCGCGTTGGGTCCTCACCAGGAGCGTAGATGAGCCACATTGCGACGCCGGACGCGATGGCCAGAATTAACGAGACCGCAATTGGGAGGCGGCGGGGCTGACGTCGAGAAATGGCGAAAATGGTGAAAATGAGCAGGGGCCAAATGACATAGAATTGCTCTTCAACAGCCAACGACCAGTAGTGGGCAAAGACCTGAATTTCGTTGTCAGCAAAGTAAGACTGCGAGGTGGCAATCTGTGTCCAGTTATTGACGAAGAAGAACGTGCCCAGGAACTGCTCGCGGATTCCTACTGCTAGATCACCGCCGACGAGGGCAACGATGGACGTGCAAATGATGAGCACGGTCAACGCTGCGGGCAGGATTCGGCGGAATCGGCGGACCCAGAAATCCTTCAAGCTGATGCGGCCACTGGCGCGGAATTCGCGGACGAGCAGGGAGGTAATCAAGAATCCGGATAGGACAAAGAACATGTCAACGCCGAGGTAACCACCGGGCAGGAAGTCGCCGAAGAAGTGGTAGATGACCACTGCGAGGACGGCTAGGCCGCGAAGGCCGTCGAGGCCCTTGACCTGGCGCAGGCGGGCGCGGCGGTTGTGCTTTACTTCCTTGCTTTCTGGTGGCGTGGCAAGTGCTTCGGGCTCGTGGGGGAAGCTGTCCACCATGACCGGGGTAGCCGGTTTTGCAGATTGCTGCGGGCGCGGCTCATTCTTGGGCGGCTGCACAAATGCCGCTGGGGCAGTAGCGATGCTTGCTTCTTTGGCAGTGGACTTTGCGATTGGCTTATTGTTCGGCTTGGCGTCTGAGGTCTGCGCAGAACGATTGGGATGCTTCTGTGCTTCACGAGGAGGCTTCGGCGACTTCAGCTGCTGCTGGGAAGGCGTGCCCACGGATTGCGAGCGACGTGCGAGTGCGCGTGCGATCTCCTGCTCAGTGGCAGCGTGGTTCGCGGAGTTTGCGGTGGCTGCTGCGCCAGCTGCTTTTGCAGTGGTTCCAGGCTTCCCGGTACTCGCTGGGCGGTTCGCCTGTTCTGCCTCTGGCCGTGGCTTTTGCGGCTGCTGTGCTTGAGCCTTGGGCTGTGTCTGCTTAGCCTGAGATTGCGGAGCCTGGGCCTTTGGCTGGGCCTGAGCCTGCAGCTTTCCAGCAGGCTGAGAAGCTTGGGCCGTCTGAGATGCCTGTGCTGCGTTGGCCGGCTTGCCCTCGGGCAGCTTGTTCTTACCAGCATCAGGTTGCTTCGGTTGTTGCTTTGCAGGTGGAGTCTGTGCATCAGCCTTGGCCTTGGTTGCGGAAACACCGGCTGCGGCGGCACCAGCTGCTGCGGGGCTTGCCTTCGGGGCGCCCTGTTTCGGCGTCTCTGGCTTAGTGCTTTGCTTCGAGGTGGCGGGCTTGGCGCCCTGCTTCGCAGTGTTCGGCTGAGCGCTTTGTTGAGTCTTTGGCTGTTGAGTCTTTGGCGCCTGTGCGTTCTGCGGCTTTGGGGCGGCAGACGCCATTTGCGTCTGTGCTGCAGGATGCTTCGTTGCAGGCGGATAAATCAGACGTGGTTTCTTTTTGTCATCGGCGTTCTTGGCTCCTTCGATGGTGGAAGTGCTTGGCTTGGAAGATTTATCAGCCGGGGCCTTGGGCGCCTTTGAGTTCTGTGGCTGCTTGTTTCCTGCAGAGGAGTTGCCAGTCTTGGGCTGCTGAGCGTCCTTGGCTGGTTGTTGCTTCTGTGCGTTGTTGTTTGGACGTGGCGGCAGCTTCGCAGAGGGGGTGTCCTTCACCACAGATTTGGTGGAATTCTGCTGAGCTGGCTCGTGCTTGGCCTGCTTCGGATGGTCTACGGATGCGTTCTTCTGGCCACTTGCGGTCTTGTCCGCCGGCTTAGCTGCATGCGAACCATCTTTCTCCGATTTCCCAGCGTTCTTGGTGCCTTCGATGGTGGAAGTGCTCGGCTTGGAAGAATTGCCTGCCGGAGTTTTGGGCGCGGCCGGCTTAGGTGCTGGTGCTTTCCCCGGCTGAGGCTTTGCAGACTGCTGCGGAGACTTACCCTGACCAGGCTTGGGCATCTGAGGCTTAGCGGAGTCCTGGGGTTTTGGAGCTGGAGTCTTTTTCTGAGTCGGCTGTGCGGCCGGCTTCGCTGCAGAATCGGTGCCAGAAGGTTTGCCTTGAGCGGGCTTAGTGCCCTGCGCCTTTGTAGATTCCGGCGTGGAGGCCTTCGCGCTGTCCTTATCCTTCGGAGCTTCAGGCTTGTTGCCGGACTGCGGAGGGGTGGCCTGCGAAGCCTGCTCTCCCTTGGACGGAGTCGCGACCGGTTGGTAAACGGGTTTCTTGGACTTCTCCTGGGCAGTTGAGGAAGGCTTGCCGAGGAGGGACCTCAAAAACTGTTTCAAAACATTCTCCAGGGGAATAGCGGCTAGCGACTGGATCAGTTTAGCCCGCGAAGTGTATGGATTCCTAAAATAACGGGGAGTGTTTCTCACCCAAATTTGGACTGCCTAAGAAATGCTTAAATCGCTGGTTGGGACACCTGCGAACAGGCCCCGCAGTACCGTAGCGACACCATTGTCGGCATTGGAGGGGGCAATGATATCCGCAATCTCTTTCAATTGCGGGTGCGCATTGTCCATCGCCACCGCCAATCCGGCAGTACGAAGCAATTCGTAATCGTTGAGGAAGTCCCCAAAAGCAGCGGTCTCAGCAAGAGGGATTGAACTCAACTCAGCCATCGTAGTCAACGCCGCGCCCTTGTCGACGCCGTCCGCCATCACGTCCAGCCACACCTTGCCGGAGATGGCCACATTGTGGTCCTGGACGACATCATCGATAGTGGGGGCAAGGTTGGCCTCAGATCCGTCCTGGCAGTAGGCCGCAATCTTGATGATGTTGTCGTGCTGCACCGCGGTGAGGTCGTCCACCCACGTCACTGCCTTGTAATACTTAGCGATCTCTGCGACGGCATGGTCCGGGATGTCACGCTCAATGAACGCGCCAGCTGGAGTGCACAAAACCAGCGTGTGTTCGGCAGGAAGAGTCGCCGATGCGTCCAAGACGCGCTCGACCACCTCGACCGGCAGTGGGAAGGTCGCGATGATGTCGCCATCGCGCATGACGACGGCGCCGTTTTCCGCAATGAAGGTAGAAAACTCCGGGAACATCAGCTGCAGGGTGGCAAGTTGGCGTCCGGATGCGGGGATAAGCGTAGCGCCCTGACTCCGGGCGAGCTCGGTGAGCTCAGCAAAATCCGGGGGAAGTTGACCTTGGGGGTCAAGCAGTGTGCCGTCCATGTCTAGCGCAATGAGCTGCGGAACCAAAGTGTCCAACCAATCTGTGATTTATCGGGGTGGCTGTATCAATTGTGATGTGTAACACTGGTGTGCATGTCTGAGAAAACAAATGTCGAAAACACAACAGCCTCGCCAGTGCTTGTTTCAATTCGCAACCATACCGGAGTGATTGAGCTAAATCGCCCGCGCGCGCTCAATAGTTTGAATCCTGAGATGCTTGGCATTATTCGTCAAGCTCTTTCCCAGTGGCGTCACAACGACGAGGTCGAGCAGGTGCTCGTATATTCCAATAGCCCCAAAGCTTTCTGCGCAGGTGGCGACGTACGCGCTGCGCGCGACGGCGTTCTCGCCGAAAAGTGGGCAGAGGTAGACGAGTTCTTCGAAGGCGAGTACGCGCTCAACGGGGATATCGCCGAGTATCCCAAGCCGTATATCGCTGTTATCGACGGCGTAGCCATGGGCGGAGGCTTGGGTATCTCCGCGCATGGTTCGCACCGAGTCGTTACAGAGAAGGCCTTCGCGTCTATGCCGGAGATGGCAATCGGCTACGTTACCGACGTCGGCATCGCCTACATGTCCCAGCGCATGGTCGGAACTCGCGGGGAAGCTGACCCCGCTCTGGCGAAGTTCTGGGGTTTGAGCGGCTACCGCATGTATGCAGCCGACATGCTGTGGTCTGGCCTTGCCACCCACGTCGTCAAGGATGCCGATGCCTTTATCGAGGACGTCGTCGCCGACGGAGTTGACGCGGCCATCGAAAAGCACGCCGTAGAACCTGAAGGTCAGCCAGAGCTGGCAGGTCTCATCCAAGACATCGACGAGGTATTCCAACACGCAACGTGGGAAGAGATCGCAGCCGCGTTGCCACAACATCCGGAACTCGCAGAACTCTTCGCCAAACTCACCGAGAAGGCGTGCGCTTCGGCTTTGGTCGCAGCGACCGAGCTTTTCGAAGCCGAAGCTAATGCCGCCGACATTCGCGAGGCGCTGCGTATGGAACTAGAACTCGGCAAGCACATGTTGCGCCGCCCAGATTTCGCAGAGGGTGTCCGCGCTGTTCTGGTGGACAAAACCCAAGACGCGCAGTTCCAGCCGGCTGGCCAGCCGGAAGAATTCCGCGCAGCTATCGCCCGCGCTTAGAAAGCCCAAGACCCGCCGAGTGCACACTCGGCAGGCCGGGTTTTAGAAATTACAAAAGGATGCCGCGGCTTGCCGCATAAGCAGAGCGAGCGCGGGCGGCATCGCATTGCGTCGGCGGTTTTACCGCCAGTACTGCATCGGTAACATCACGCGTCGGCGCGGGCAGCGTCAAGGTAGGCGAGCTCGCCAGGAACAACCCAGTCTTTTCACCCAAGCGCGCGGTCAGCAGCGTCCATACTCCCAACACCGGCATTGCCATCTGTGGCAGATGAGCAGCCCGCGCCCACGCTAGGGGCAGCTGAGGACGCACGAAATCCGGCAGCGCATTATCGCGTCCAAAACGTAGAAGATTATGTGCAGCTTGGGCCGCGACAGTCGAGGAATACTCAGGCTCCGCCCATGCCCAGGTCAAATTCTCAGAGTCAACAACCGCGATGAGGTGCGCGTTCACGGTCGTCGAGCCGGTAGCCGTGTTAAGCACGGCGCTTCCCGTCGAAAGATCGAGTTCAGCCTCAGCGTTGGGGTAGCGTGCCTCCAGGAAGAATTGGTGCTCAACGGCAGTGAAGTGGGCGTCGGAAAGCACCTGCTCCGGCAACAAACCATAGTTGCGTCCCTGCAGAACCACGATGCGCTGGCCTTCTGGGGCGCCCTCAGGAGTAAGGCGGACTTCAGTGCCATCGCTGAGTCGAATGCTCTCCGAATCCGCGCGCGTGGTGGAGTCTGTCTCAAGGCCCATCGCTTGGGCCAAGTGCAATAGCGCCAAACGCTCGTCGACCCCACCGCTAAAGCGCTCGATGCCTGCGAGAATCGTGGCTCGGGCGTCCTGCGGAAGTTGGGTGAAGGGCACCGCTATGATTGCCTCGTGATCGCCCTGCTGAGCGCGCACGACCGGGGCGTTTCCTACCAAGAAGCGCGCAATGGTGAGCAACGATTCGTGGTAAGGCTGCGGAGCGTGGAACTCCGCCATGGGAGCTTGGGCTGCTCCTGTGGCTCGCCAAGTTAGGACCTCGTCCTCCACGGTGGCAAGGCGAATTCCCGGAAAGTCCTGCGGGCCCCTCGCTGTGTTGAAACGCACCTGAACCTTTTGATCGAGCTCAGTCTCCGCGTCTCCTTCAGGAGATGGCTGGAAGTTGAACTCGATGGCAGTTACCTTGCCCAAAAACTCGGCGAAGGAGGCGTCTATTCCGGTTTGCACGAATGCGCCGGCGGAGTAGATCTCTTCCAAGCTGGTGGGCAGTGGCAACGGCGGCAATGGCATGAGGAATCCTTGTCAGCGGTGATAGGGGTTGGCAGTAGCTTCTTCATAGGCTGCAACGAGTGCCTTTGTGGATTCTAACCATGAATACTGCTCAGCTTCGGCACGCGCGGCCTGTCCCATGGCGGCGCGTCGCGAAGAATCTTCAATCAGGCCCAGCGCTGCGCCCGCCCAAGCTTCGTCGGGAGCGTCGGGATCGATGAGGTGGCCCGTCACGCCTTCTTCGATGACGAAGGGGATTCCGCCAGCGTTGGTGCCGATGACCGGCACTCCAGAGGCGAAGGATTCCAATGCCACGAGGCCGAGGGTTTCGGTGGCAGAGGGGAAGAGGAATACGTCGCCCGAAGCGAAGGCCTGCGCGAGTTCTTCGCCGGAGAGGTAGCCGGTAAATACCGTCATCTCGGGATCGAAGGTTGCCTTGAGCGCGTCGAGGTACGGTCCCGCGCCGATGATGGCGAGGCGTGCGTCCGGTGCCTGGCCGCGCACCAGGCGGATGACGTTGTCGAGCCTTTCCAGGTCTTTTTCCTTGGAGATGCGCCCGATATAGGTCAGCAGTGGGGCCTCCGGGTGGCCGGCGGTGAGGCGTTCGCGCATGCTTGGCGACGCCTTCCTCGGGTGATACGTCTGCGTGTCCACGGCCTTGGGCCACAGTTTGACGTTGTGCATGCCGATGCCGCGGGCCTTATCCACCATCGGGCCAGAGGTGCAAAGGTTCACGGCGGCCTGGTTGTGGAGGTAGTTGATGGCGGCCTCAGTCAGTGGGCGGGTCCAGCCGATGCCGAGTGCTTCAACGTATTCGGGGACGTTGGTGTGGAAGCTGGCCACGAGTGGGACGGCGTCGCGCTGCGCCGCGAATACGCCAAGTGCAGCGGTCCAGACTGGATTGACGGCGTGGATGACGTCAGGCTCCCAGGCGCGAATCTCCGAGAAGAACTTCCAGGTGGGCAGTCCGAACTTGATCTCTGGATACACCGGCAGAGAGAGACTAGGGATGCGGGTTACCTCGAATCCCGCAAAGGTCTCTGGCGGGTTGCCTGGGGCGAAGATGCGGACCTCATGGCCCAGTACCGCGAGCTGTTTCAGGGTGTGGGTGATGCGGGTGACTACTCCGTCGATCTTTGGCAGGAAGACCTCGGTAACGATGGCTATGCGCACGATGCTTCGGTGAATTGCTTAGTGAGCGGCCTCGTTGAGGAGTTCTTCCGGAACGCCCGCATGCTGCTGCTTGGTCCACAGGGACTGGGCCGGGATCTTGGAGCGGTCCACTCGGTCGGCGTAGCGCTGCGCGACTTCCTCGACCTCGTGAAGGAGACCCTCGGACAAAGTGGTGGGTTCAAGGCCCAGCTCGAGGAAGGTGTTGTTAGAGACGTGTAATTCGTTTTCTGCGGACTCCTTGCGCGGGTTCGGCACCATGGCGAGCTTGGCACCAGAGAGTTTGGCCACCAGTTCTGCGAGATCGCGAACGCGGTGGGTTTCAGTCATTTGGTTAATGATCTTGACGCGATCACCCTTGGCCGGCGGGTTCTCGAGCGCGAGTTCGACGCAGCGAACCATGTCGCGGATGTGGATGAAAGCGCGGGTCTGGCCGCCGGTGCCGTGGACGGTAAGCGGGTAGCCGATACCGGCCTGGATGAGGAAGCGGTTGAGCACCGTGCCGTAGTCGCCGTCGTAGTCGAATCGGTTGATAAGGCGCTCGTCCTTGAGGGTCTGCTCGGTGTGGGTGCCCCAGATGATGCCCTGGTGCAGGTCGGTGATGCGCAGTTCATCGTTCTTGGCATAGTACGCAAACAGGTGCTGATCCAGGACTTTAGTCATGTGGTACACGGAGCCAGGGTTAGAAGGGTACAGGATCGACTGCTCGATCGGCTCTTGGCCCTCAACCTTGACTTGGACGTCGAGGTAGCCTTCCGGAATTTCCATTCCGGCGGTGCCGTAGCCATAGACGCCCATCGTGCCAAGGTGCGCCACGTGAATGTCTTCACCGGACTCGACGATGGCAGTCAGCAGGTTGTGGGTGGCGTTGATGTTGTTGTCCACTGTGTAGCGCTTGGTGCGGGAGCTCTTCATGGAGTAAGGCGCAGCGCGCTGCTCGGCGAAGTGCACCACGGCGTCGGGACGCTCGGTGGTGAGGAACTCAAGGAGAGCGTCGTAGTCCTGCGCCACGTCGAAGTTGCGGAACTCGATGGTCTTACCGGAGACCTCGTGCCAGGCGGCGATGCGCTCTTCGATGGAGACGATCGGAGTCAAAGACTCAGCGCCTAGCTCGGTGTCGATGGCGCGGCGGGAGAGGTTGTCCACGATGATGACGTCGTGGCCTTGATCAGATAGGTACAGGGAGGCTGGCCATCCACAGAATCCGTCGCCGCCCAGAATCGCTACCTTCACTGTGGAGACTCCAAATATGCTCGGGGGTAAATACGACTTACACGACAATACCCCGGAAACCACCGCTCTTGCGGGGGCCCGGGGTGAATTTTCAGTGAACTGCAAAAATCAGGGGACACTGAGCTGGGTTGTGGCTGGTCTAAGGAATCTGCTTCAGGAATTGGAAGGCATGATGCACGATCTCGCGCTTTTCAGCGGAACTGAGCTTTGTGCCGGAGCTTTCCTGGTCAGCGATCTCCGTCAGCGCGACCTTGCCCGCGGCGCCGTGTGCTGCAAGCAGGATTGCTAGTTCCAGTTTGGAATAACCTGGCATGCGGCGGCCGAAAGCCTCGACGATTCCGAAAGCCACCTTTTCAAAGCGTTGGCGTTCCTCAGCAGTGTGGCTCATGCTCTCGATGGACTCGCCGATTGTGACGAGCGTGGCGAGGGAATACAGATTGGGCTGGTCATCGCCGAGGACCTCGAGCAACATAGTCTCGAAGAATTCGTTGATGCCCATCTCCGGGTGCATGTTCTCGACATCAGCGGAGTAGGACTCGAGCAAGCTTGCGGCGAAGAACAACAAAGCATCGGAGGCCGAAGAGAAATAGTTATGGAAGGTGCGCGGGGATACCCCCGCGGCTTCAGCAATTCGGGCGACGGTGAGGTTTTCCACGCCCTCATCAACCACCAAACGCGCTACCGAATCTGCAATGGCATGGCGCGTTGCCTGCTTCTTGGTTTCCCGCAAGCTAGACACGAGCTGCTTCCTTTCCCTTCGACTTTTCCTCTACCTTATCGCGCTGAAACTCTTTGGAGTTCTTCGTGCTGGGCACTGAGAGCCTCGCCTTCGATGTCCATGTTGGGCAGAATCCTATCGAGCCACTTCGGAATTGACCATGCCTTCTTATCGAGCAGGAACATCGTGGCCGGGATGATCATCATGCGTACAACGAAGGCGTCCATGAACACACCAACCGCAAGGGCGAAGCCCATGGTCTTGATGAATGGGAGGTCAATGAGCATGAAGGCTGCGAACACGGAGATCATGATGAGCGCTGCCGCGGTCACGGTGCGTGCGCCATGCTTGAAGCCATTCGACGTCGCGTTGCCTGCGGTCTTGCCATGGACGAAGCCCTCGCGCATGCGGGTGACCAGGAATACCTGGTAGTCCATTGCGAGACCAAAGGTCAGGCCGATGAGCATGATCGGCAGGAAGGACAGCAGCGGCTGTGGGTCGTCGATGATTCCGAACATGCCCTCCTGGAAGATGGCCACGGTGACGCCGAAGGTGGCTGCCATGGACAGGCCGAAGCCAGCGGCCGCGATGAGCGGCACCCAGATGGAGCGGAAGACGAGGAGAAGCACGATGAATGCTAGGCCGAGGACGATCGCGATGTAGGGGAGGAGGACGTCGCTAAGCTTCTGCGAAATGTCATCGAAGATTGGGGTGATACCAGTGATGCCGTAGGTGCCGCCGGTGTTGTCTTCGAACTCGGCCTTGAAACCGCGGAGCTTTTCCAGGGTTTCGGTGGTGGTCTCGTCGGTTGCGCCGGTGGTCGGGGTAATCAGGATCTGCGCCGCGTCCATGTTGTCCGTGGTGGCGACGATCTGCGCATTGACGACGCCCTCGGTCTCACTGAAGTCCTTGAGGAGTTCCTGGAAGGCCGGCATGCGGTCTTGCTTTGCGACGTCCGCGATGTCGACGTAAGCGATCATCGGGGCGTTGCGACCTGGGCCGAATGCCTCTTCGGTCATCTCATAAGCATCGCGCTGCGGGGTGCCCAGCTTCGAGGTTCCGTCGGTGGGCATGGCCAGGCGCAGGTTGGCGGCCGGCAGGGCGAGGATTCCGAGCAACAGCACGCCGGCGATGAGGTGCATCCACGGGTGAGCGCGAATGTGGCGTACCCACTTTAGGCCCATGGTGGGCTTTTCGTCCTCAGGGTCCGGAACCTTGGGGCCCGGCACGCGGCCAACGAAGACCTTGGTGCCGAACAAGCCCAAGAGGCCAGGGATGAAGGTGAGCGCGACGCAGACTGCCACAACCACGGTTGCGGCAGCGGCGATGGCCATGGTGGACAGGAATGGAATGCCGATGATGGTCAGCGCTGCCAGCGCGATGACCACGGTGGCACCAGCGAAGACCACGGAGGAACCAGCGGTGCCCAAGGCCATGCCCATGGCGTGTGCGCGGGTTGCCTTGTCCATCTTCTTGAGCTCCTGCGCGAGCTCCTTCGGGCTCAGGTCATTGAGTCCGGAGGAGGTGATGAGCTCGTTGCGGAAGCGGGCCACGATGAACAGCGCGTAGTCGATGCCCACGGCCAAGCCGATCATGGAGGCCAGCATTGGCGTCATGTCGGAGACAGAGTCCGTGAAAATGGTGGCGAGCTGGACGCCCAGGATTCCCACGCCCACGCCGACGACGGCAGAGATGAGCGGCATACCTGCGGCCACGAAGGAACCGAAGGTGATGAGCAGGACGATGGCGGCAACGATGAGGCCGATGACCTCGGAGGTCATCTCTTCGGCAGGGATCTCAGTGACGGACGCGGCATCGAAGTTCATGGAGATCGTACCGGTGCGCTTGTCCTCGCTGAGAGGGGAGAGTGCGGCAAGGTTGGAATCGATCTGCTCCTGCGGCATGCCCTGCGCGGCCATTTTCTCGGTCATCTGCTTCTGCATTCCCATGGAAGCCATGACCGGGTTGACGATTGCGTCGGGGTCCTTCAGCGCGTCGGTTCCTTGCAGCTCCTTGATCATGGAATCGACTTCGCCCATGACCGTCTTATCCGTGAGCTTTTTGCCCTCCGGAGCCTGCAGTGTGATGGTGGCGCTGGGGGCACTCATTGCATCTGTCTCCGTGCCGAAGCGCTCCATCATCTGCTCTTGGGTGACGGTGGAGTCCATGTCTGGCATGGAAAAAGTGGGGCTTGGAGACTTCGCGAAGGCGCCAGCGAGGCCGCCCATCGCGACGAGCAGTACCAGCCAGAACGCGAGGAACGGCCAGACTTTTCGATATGACCAGCTACCCAAGCGGTAGAGGAATTTTGACATGTGCAGATCCTTTATGAAATTTGGGGCCGCCGCCGCGCACTGTAGACTTGCGCGCATGCTCCACGCCGTCATCTATGCTTTCGGAGACTCCGTCAACGCGCTGCTCATCGGCATCCTCGTTGCCATCGGAATCATCCTGCCGCGCGGTAAATACCGCAAGGTGGCGCCGCTAATCGTGGCGGGGGATTGGCTCGGCGTGCTCGTGGCCTCCTTGGCCGTGCTCTTTATCTTCGTCGGAATCCGCGAACAGATCGTTGCCGCGCTGGAGTCGCCAATAACCGGCATCGTCCTCATCGCAGTAGGCGTGCTCATCGGTTTCGGCGCCTGGCGTTCCAAAGGCGAATCCAACCCGATGGTGGAAAAACTCCTCGTGCCGCTGCGCGAGCCCTCGCTCAAGACCGCAGCTATCGGTTTCGTCATGGGCGTGGTACAGTCGCTGACCTCCGTGCCCTTCTACGGCGGCCTTCTGCACCTCGCCGCCGGCGAGTTCTCCGACGCCACCCGCTACCTGGGCACTTTGTGGTACGCCACGCTGGCGCTCTCGCTGCCCACGCTGTGCGGATTCTTCATCGCCCTCGTGCGCGCGCAGCCGCACAGCGCCGCTGGCAAGCTTTTTACCGCAGCCCGCGAAAACTCCGCGCGCGTAGCCGAAATCAGCGGCTACCTCGTGGCAGTCTTCCTCGTCATCATGGGTGTGCTGAGTCTCTAGCGGCCCCTAGTCGTAGTAGACGTCCTCGAGGGAAACGGCGGCGTCGGAAAGCGCCTGTGCCGTGGATAGATCAACGTAGCGTCCGGCGTGAGGGATAAAGGAATGCGATTGCTCATCGCTGAGTTCGCGGCGAACCTTTGCCGGGATGCCGGCGGCGAGGGACTTCGCTGGGATCTCCTGTCCCTCCAGCACAACCGCGCCGGCAGCGATGAGTGAGCCCGGGCCCACTACCGAACGCGACAGCAGCGTGGCCTTCATTCCAACCAGCGTGCCAGCGCCCACGTGCGTGCCGTGCAGCATCGCCATGTGACCAACCGTAACGTCATCCTCCAAGACACACGCAACGTCGGCTTCCTCGTGGATGACGGAATTGTCCTGGATGTTGACGCGGGCGCCTAGGCGAATGGCGCCCACGTCCGCGCGCAGGACGCAGCCGTAGAAGACCGAGGAATCAGGGCCGATTTCGACGTCGCCAATGATGGTGGCGTTCGGAGCAATCCAGGCGCTGCGGTGAATGCGCGGGTACACACCGTTGAAAGGCAAGATGAGCATGATTAATTTTCCTCCACGACGATGGCAAGCACGTCAGTTAATTCGAATTCGCCGGGCCCGGTGATAGCGGCGGTGATTTGTTCGCGCAGCTCCGGATCCAGGGGGATGGCCCAGCCCTTGCGCGGATCGTGCACGGGCAGTTCGCGCTTTGCGGAAACCTTAAAATACACAGTGGCCTCCGCAGAACGCAGCGTTGCGGCCTCGCCCGACTCGGCGATTGTGCGTATGACCTCGGCGCCTACGGGGTCGGTGACCACGATGATGAGGGACTCGGCTGTGGATACGCTGAGCTTGGCGACGTCGACAAGCGGGGCGTTTCCATCCACCTGCGCCAGGCGTGGTGCGCTGGAGCCTAGCTTCGATGTGAGAGCGGAAAGCGCGTTGAAAAGACCCATGTGCAAAAGCATAGTTCTTCGGTGTTGCAGATGGACAAGCGTAAACTTGCGGCCATGATTGACGCCCTAGACACCGCGCTCGTCATCGAAGGTGGCGGCATGCGCAACTCCTACACCGCCCCTTGCATCGTCAAACTCATCCAGGAACAAGTGCAATTTGGCTGGGTTGGTGGTGTATCTGCAGGTGCTTCGCATACCGTGAATTACCTTTCCCAGGACGCCATCCGTGCCGAGGATTCCTTCGTGGATTTCGCCAACAACCCCAGCTTTGGCGGCGTGGGCTCGCTCATGCGCGGCCGCGGCTACTTCAACGCGGAATACATCTATGAGCGCTCTGCGGATAAGGACCTGCCGTTTAATTGGCAGGCGTACAAGGACAATCCTGCCATCATGAACCTGGCCGCCACCCGCGCGGATACGGGCGAGTCGGTGTACTGGTCTCAGAAGGATATTGAAAAACCGTCGGACTTGTTCGCGCGCGTGCGAGCGTCCTCGACGCTGCCGCTGATTATGCCGATGCGGGTTATCGACGGCGTGCCTTATGTGGACGGTGCGCTGGGTGAATCCGGCGGCATCACGATTGCGCAGGCAGAGCTCGCGGGTTTCAAGAAGTTCCTCTTCATCGGCTCTAAGCCTCGCGGCTACGTGCGGCCCAAGGCTGCGCGCCCGATGATGATTCGCCGCGTATTCCGGAAGAATCCAGCGGTGGCTGATGCCTTAATCACACGCCCGCCAAAGTACAACGCATCGAAGGACCGCTTGCTGGAGCTGGAGCGGGAGGGCCGGGCTTGTCTATTCTTCCCGGAGGATATGCAGGTTGCCTCGACTGAGCGCTCTGTGGCGAAGCTGCGCGCCAACTACGCGGCTGGGCGGGCCCAGACCTATGCGGAATGGCCAGGCTGGAAGGAGTTCTTGGAGGGCTAAAACGTCCACTTTTGTGGATAACAGGGGCAAGTTAGTTGACGCTACCAACGAGTTATCCACAGATTTGAAATTGCCTCTTGAGAGCGTTTGTGCTGCGCCCTTAGCGTGAGAGTCATGACGCTTCTTGCACAGTTTCTTCGCGCTCAGGCCCAAGGCACGGCACTGCTTGCCGACGCCGCCGGCTTATCCGAACGCGAACTCCTTGAGCTCGGCGCTAGCGAGGTGCAAGCGCGGAGTTTGCGGGAATTGGCGCAGGTGTACTTCGGGGAGACGAAGTTCAAGAAAATGCAGCGGCGAGCGCGCTCTTCGCGGCACGGCTTGGTCACGCTGCAGCTTATTGAGAAGTACGCCCGAATGCTGCGCAATCAACGTGACGCGTGGCGGTTGCGGGAGGAGCTGTGCACGATGACCGGCTCGGATTCAGCATTGAGGCGGCGGGCGCGAAAGTTGGTGAAGGAGTTGTCCAAGCCGCGCGCGCCGCGGGAAGGAATCCGCCTGACACGGCGCAGGGGTAAGCCGTGGACGTTGGCGCTTACTGGGCCTTCGGACATCATTGCGCAGTTGCATGCGGCGATTGATCCGCAGCGGCCGGTGGAATCGGTCCGGGAGGCCTTCTTCAACGGGGTGGCCGAGCCCATCGCTTCGACTAATGTGATTGTGACGCTGGATGAGCTCGACCAAATCGTGGACGGCGGCGGGGAAGAGATCACGCTGCGGCTGACCAATGGCGCAACGATTAGAGGCGCTGACCTGGTACATAAGACGCTAAGCGAGCGTGGTTACGTCACGCTTGTGCATCCGCATGAAGGGCCGGTGAATCTGTACCGGACTTCGCGCTTTGCCAACGAAAAGCAGCGCCTAATGGCGGCGGCGGAGAATCCTACCTGCCCGTGGGGAGACTGCAACTATCCGGCGGACCTTGCGCAGATTCATCACCTTGAGGCGTGGCGCAACGGCGGCGAAACGAATATGCGCAACCTTTCTACCTGCTGTCCCTATCACAACGGTGTCAACGACGACTCGCCGCCGGGTTCTGCGCCAGACATGTGCCCGAGCCGAGGGAGGTTGGCACGAATTCACGGAAAGGTGCGGTGGCTGCCGCCGTGGGCACAGTAGCCGCGCAAGATATCTGAACGGAGTAGGCCGAGGGATTTCTCGGCCCATTTGGTATGCCTTGTTTTAGATGCTTGCCACTGTGTTGCAGCCACGAGCACCACGCGGGGTTCAATCCCGCCGCCGCGCCGTGCTGGCCGCCGCTGCCCAAGACAAGTAATTCGGTGGGGGATTAGTCAGCGACGAGCGGTTCAATTGTTAGCTCTGGGTGTTCTTTCTCCACGAAGGCGAGCTTCCACTTGTCGCCGAAGAGAGCGATGAGTTCACCGTCGGTGCGGGTGAAAATTTCCACGCCACGCTGGCGGCCGAGCTCCGGCGCGGACTCGGCGTCGGTGCGGCGGGCGACGGAGTAGGGGATAGGCTCGGTGACGGTCTCGACGTTGTACTCGACCTCCATGCGGGCCTGCATGACCTCGAACTGCATGGGACCCACCGCAGCCATGACAGGCGCGGCGTCGCCACGGGTTTCGTTGCGCAGGATCTGGACGACGCCCTCGGCCGCCAGCTGGTCGAGTCCCTTACGGAACGCCTTGTAATCGCCCAAAGACTTCGCGCGCAAAATGCGGAAGGCCTCCGGGGCGAACTGCGGCATCGGCTTGAACTGGACCTTCTTGCCGGCGTAGATGGTGTCGCCAGGCGCCAAAGAACCAGCGTTGACCAAGCCAACAATGTCGCCAGGGAAGGCACTGTCCACTGTGTCGCGGGTGCGTCCGAAGACGGTCAGCGCGTACTTCGTGGAGAAGCTGCGGCCCGACTGGGCGTGGCTGACCTGCATGCCACGCTCGAACTCACCGGAGACCACGCGCATAAACGCGAGGTTATCGCGGTGCTTGCGGTCCATGCCTGCCTGCACCTTGAAGATGACACCTGAGAAGTCATCGGTGATCTCACGCGTCTCGTCGATTGCCGCCGCGCCGCCAGAGCCGGCTGCCTCGATGGCCTTCGGATCGGAATCGCGCGAACGCGGCGCTGGGGCGATGGCGCACAGAGTGTCCAGAATCTGGTGCACGCCAAAATTGAGCATCGCGGATGCGAAGATGAGCGGGGAAGTGACGCACTGCTCGAAGAGCTCTTGATCGTGCAGGGCGCCGTCGGCAGCCAGGAGCTCTGCCTCCTCGACAGCGGTCTCCCAGGCATCACCTTCCTTGGCTTCAGCGTCGCTCGGATCGTAATGCTCCTCAGGCGCGATCGTCGAGCCACCCGCAGTACGGATGAAGTGGATGTAGTTATCCGCCTCGCCGTCCTCATTGATGTGCGCCAAGCCGCGGAAGTCGCCAGCGATGCCTACCGGCCAGTACAGGGGAGTCGGCTGCAGCTGAATCTCGTTGAGGATTTCATCGACCAGCTCCAGCGGCTCGCGGCCCACGCGGTCCCACTTGTTGATAACCGTAATGATCGGCAATCCGCGGGCCTTGCACACGCGGAAGAGCTTGAGGGTTTGGGGCTCGAGGCCCTTGGCGGCGTCGATAAGCATGACCGCGGCATCCACGGCCGTGAGAACGCGGTAGGTATCCTCCGAGAAGTCCGCGTGACCTGGGGTGTCAACGAGGTTGATCATGAAGGGCTCGCCCTCATGGTTCTCCGGCGCGTACTCAAACTGCAGCGCGGAGGAAGCTACCGAAATACCGCGGTCCTTTTCCATCTCCATCCAGTCGGAGACAGTGGCCTTGCGGTTGCCCTTGCCGTGCACCGCACCGGCTTCATTAATAATGTGCGCGTGTAGCGCCAACGCCTCAGTCAATGTGGACTTACCGGCGTCCGGGTGGGCGATGACGGCAAACGTGCGGCGGCGGGTGGCTTCGGAGGCAATACTCATGCGGGCTAGTTTAGCTGCCCTTTGCGTCGGCCCCTGAATTGCGCCACCACAGACGCACGGCTAGTCCCAACTAACACCCAACTGCTCGCCCAAATCATCGAAGATGCGGCGGGCCACGGCCGGCTTCTTAGCCATCGGGCGCCGCAGACCCAGCTTGCGTTTGCTGTTGTAGTACTCGCCGGACTCGAAGTGAATCCCCGGCGTGCCGGTGAGGAAATACGCTAGATTGTCGCCGCCTTCCTCCGCGCTGCCAAAGCTCTTGGACAGTACGCCGGAGTAGAACTTCCGAGTCCGGCTATGGGAAGTGCGCGCAAAGTTGGTGGCTAGGACACCGGGGTGGAAGGCCACGGAGGTCATGTCGTGGTTGTGCAAGTAGCTGGTGAGCAGGATGTCCCCCAACTTCGCGTTGCCGTAGGCACGCTCGGCGGTGAATTTCTGGAAGGTATTTGGGTCACCTGGGTCGAAGGCAGACATCAAGAGATTAGCCACGGATGCAGTCTGCACGATGGTGGCGTCGGTCTTGCGGAGCTTGTCCCGCAGCAGTGAGGTCAACAAAAATGGAGCCACGACGTTGACCTGCCACGTGCGTTCGAAACCATCGGCGGTGGTGAAGGGGCCGTCAAAAATGCCCCCGGCGTTGTTACCCAGTGCGTGAATTTCATCAAGCTCGCCGAGCTCGTCCGCCAAACGTCGCACCTGCCCGAGGGATTCAAAATCCGCTACGTGGTAGCTCGCGCCCACGCTTTCGGCTACCGCGCGAGTTTTGTCCGGATTACGCCCTACCAGAACCAATGTGTCTTGTGGGCGCTTCGCACGCAAGGTACGCGTGGCTGCGGCACCTATGCCGTCGGAAGCGCCAGTAATGACTATTGTTTGCGATTCGTGTGGGGCGTGGCTCATGAAAATTTAGTTTAGGCGTAAACAGGTCCGCGTGGTGGGTTACTTGCGGGAATGAATCTCATTCTGTGCGCTTTGGATCCCAGAACTTACGATGAGGCGCACGGCGTCGGCAGCCGTCTCGATCGCGGCGTCGAAACCTGCGTCCGCGTCGACCGGGCCCAAAACGTAATTAGGAATCGAAGAACCCTTGGGCGGGCGGCCAATGCCGATGCGCACACGAGGATAGTCGCGAGTGCCCAGCCGCTCCGTCAGCGATTTCAGCCCGTTGTGGCCGTTTTCATTACCTCCAACCTTGATTCGAATCTTGTTCGGCGGCAGATCCAGCTCGTCATGGATAACGAGGACCCGCTCAGCCGGAATGCCCAACTGCTGCGCCAAGGGAGCAATAGGATCGCCGGACAAGTTCATAAACGTCGCCGAGCGCACCACAAGAACCGGCGTGTCTGCAACATTCAACGGTGCAGCGGTGAGGGAGTGGCCGGCCACCGGCTGCAAGAGTTCCCCGGATTCCGCCAGCAAATCGTCGACGGCCATGTATCCCACGTTATGGCGGGTGGCTGCGTACTTGGCGCCCGGATTGCCTAAGCCCACCACGAGCCATTCGGCGTCGAGGTCTGCAGCCTCGAGAGCCGCCATTGACGACGCCTCCGTTTCCTTAACGGAGGACCCGAAAAGCCGCGACACGAGCCGCGCGAAGAAGCTGCCCGCGGAAGAGTCAGCAGAAGATGAAGCAGAAGCAGTCATGTGCCCTCACAATTGGTCGAGTTCTAAGGTGGACGCTATGAGCGCCATTCTAAAAAGCCTAAAAATCAGAGTACTTCCCGCCCCCATGGCGGGTGGCCCCACCACGCCTGACAGCGTCATTGCTGCAGAGCACAACGGCTCCTTTGGTGCGTTGGCGCTGGGGACGGCGTCGTTAAGCGCTGCTCAAGAGCAGATCGAGGCGTGCCGGGGACACCGCTTCGGCGTTAACCTTTTTCACGCGCAGGAACCGCTAAGCCCAGCCAATATGGAGGCGGTGAGTGCTATGGCACAGGAGCTGGGCGTTTCGGTGCCGGAGGCGGACCTGGAATTCGGCTGGACGGAGAAACTGAACATGGCGCTCGACGCGGGCGCTGCGGTGCTGTGGTCGATGTTCGGGACGTTTACGGAGGAGGAAATCACGCGCATTCACGCCGCTGGGCTAGAGGCGTGGACCACGGTGACCTCCCCGGCCGAGGCAGTGGAGGCGGCGCGCCGCGGCGTCGACGCGCTGTGTGTGCAGGGGCCCGAGGCAGGCGGCCATCGCGGCGTGTGGGATGCGGAAGCCGAACCTGATTGGCGGCCGCTGGAGGAGCTCGTGTTCGCTGTGCACGCCGCGCTTGGCGACGCCCCCATTCCTCTCATCGCCGCCGGTGGCATGCGCAGCTCCGCGGATGTCGAACGAGCGTTGGCCTGGCCGGGGGTGGTTGCGGTGAGCTGTGGCTCGGCCTTCCTTTTGGCGTCGGAAGTAGGTACTTCGCCGGTTAACCGTGAGCTTCTTGCGTGTGGCGGGAGGAGCGTTTCTACGCGTGCCTTTTCCGGGCGTTATGCGCGTGGATTGGAAACGGAATTTACGCGAAGCAACCCGCAGCTTTCTCCGCTTTACCCCTATCTCAATCAGATGCTGAAGCCGCGGCGTGCCCAAAAGGACCCGGCGGTGGGCTATTGCCTCGTGGGAGAAGAGGTTGAGAAAATCAACGGGGGTAGTGTGGCGGAGATCCTGCACCATCTATGCCCAAACGGGCACTCATAACAGTTAATATTTACGGTTGAATGTTGGTTTACCCCCATGACGAGTAAAGGAAAAGAACACGTGACTGCGAACGCACAGGTTGGACACGCTGACTGGAACGAACGTCTCGAGCTTGCTCAGGAGATGATTCCGCTCATCCACCAACTGCACCGCACCAACAATGTCGTGACCACCATCTACGGTCGCGTCTTGAGCGGCGTGACGGACATCGACATCATGAAGGCTCACCGCTACGCTCGCCGTATCGCGAACCGCGAATTGTCTACCGCAGAGACCCTTCCCATCCTGAAGGAACTGTGCGACATGAACCTCGGCACTGCCTCCATCGACTTGGGCCGCCTGGCATCTGGCTACGCTGAGTCCAACTCCGCCAGTCTGCGCAACTACCTCGAGCAGGAGCTCGTTGACCTGGTTGGCGCTGCCGTGGACAAGGAGTGCACCGACGTTGTGCTTTATGGCTTCGGCCGCATCGGCCGTCTGCTGGCCCGCATCTTGATCGCTCGTGAGGCTGCTTACGGTGGTGTTCGCCTGCGCGCAATTGTGGTCCGCAAGAAGGGCGACGGCGACATCTTCAAGCGCGCCTCTCTGCTGCGCCGTGACTCCGTCCACGGTGCTTTCAACGGCACCATCGGTGTGGACGAGGAGAATGAGGTCATCTGGGCAAACGGCACCAAGATTCAGATGATCTACGCCAACGACCCAACCGACATCGATTACACCTCCTACGGCATCGACAACGCCGTCCTCGTGGACAACACTGGCGTATGGCGCGACCGCAAGGGCCTGGAGCAGCACCTGGAATCCAAGGGTATCTCCCGCGTCCTGCTGACCGCACCGGGCAAGGGTGACCTGAAGAACATCGTCTACGGCATCAACCACGACACCATCGAGGACTCCGACAAGATCATCTCGGCTGCATCCTGCACCACCAACGGCATCACTCCTGTTCTCAAGGTCATCAACGACCGTTACGGCGTTGTCCACGGTCATGTGGAGACCGCGCACTCTTTCACCAACGACCAGAACCTGATCGATAACTTCCACAAGGGCGATCGCCGCGGCCGTGCAGCTGGCCTCAACATGGTTCTGACGGAGACCGGCGCTGCAAAGGCCGTGTCCAAGGCCGTTCCGGAGTTCGAGGGCAAGCTGACCGGTAACGCTATTCGCGTTCCTACCCCGGACGTGTCCATGGCTGTGCTGAACCTGGAGCTGGAGAAGGAAGTTGAGCGCGACGAGGTCAACGACTTCCTGCGTAACGTTTCCCTGCACTCCGACCTGCGCCAGCAGATTTCCTACATTGCTTCCCCAGAGGTTGTTTCCTCTGACTTCGTGGGATCCACCCACGCAGGCATTGTGGACGGTTTGGCAACCATCGCTTCCGGTAAGCACCTGGTTCTCTACGTGTGGTACGACAACGAGTTCGGCTACTCCAACCAGGTCATCCGCATCGTTGAGGAGATCGCAGGCGCTCGCCCACGCGTGTTCCCAACCCGCGTTGATGCAACTGAGCTCTAAAACTTAAAGTGCCGCTGGTTCCCCTTCTCTGTAAGGGAGACCAGCGGCCTTTTAGTTGCGGTGGGTGCTACTTTTTCTTTTTCTTCTTCTTTCCATCGGACTTCTTGGCGGCGGCCACCTTGCTGCGCTCAAGGTTCGAGGCCACGTCTGGGACGTAGGCAAACTCGTCGCGTGGCGGGCGCTCGTACTCCTCGCCGGAAGACTCAGGGCGCTCCGGAATTTCTGGGACGTCTTGCTCGACGTGCTGATAAGGAACCATCTTCAAGATGTGATTGATGACGTTGATGCGCGAGCGCTTTTTGTCCTCAGATTCGACCGTGTACCACGGTGCGTTCGGGGTATCGGTATGCACAAACATCTCGTCCTTAGCGCGGGAGTAGTCTTCCCAACGGGTGATGGATTGAAGATCCATAGGGGAGAGCTTCCAGCGGCGAAGCGGATCGTTGCGGCGAGACTTGAAGCGTGCGATCTGCTCTTCATCAGATACGGAGAACCAGTACTTCAGCAGGATGATGCCGTCTTCGACGAGCATGTTCTCCAGCTGCGGGGCCTGGTGTAGGAAGCGAACGTACTCCTGCTGGGAGCAAAAGCCCATGACACGCTCGACGCCGGCGCGGTTGTACCAGGAGCGGTCAAAGATGACGATCTCGCCCTCGGTAGGAAGCTTTTCGATGTAGCGCTGGAAGTACCACTGGCCAGCCTCACGGTCGGTGGGCTTGGGCAGTGCTTCGATTCGGCAGGTGCGAGGGTTCAGGTACTGGGTGATGCGCTTGATTGCAGAGCCCTTACCTGCGGCGTCGCGGCCTTCCATGATGATGACAACACGGGCGCCGGTCTCGACTACCCACTGCTGCATCTCCACGAGTTCTGCTTGCAGGCGCTTGAGCTCTTCCTCGTACGCTGCCTTATCGAGCTTTGCGGGGGACTTTTTCTTATCTTTGCTCATTCTATTAATTTTAGCCTCTAGCTGCAGAAATGTTTAATGGTTTGGATAGAAACTCACCCCGCATTGCGCTGAGTCGGCCTCTGCGGCCGCGATGCGCGGTGGAAAGCCTGAGCACCGTTAACAGAGCATGCCGCGCGTCGCTGACTCAGTCCAAGGTAGTCGTGTGCGGGTCACGCAAACAGTATTAGTTTTAACAGGTATGGCTATGGGAAGGGGATTTGAAAGGAAGTTACCTAGCTACCTTGGCAGGTGCATTCCGCGCCGCAGCCGACCGGGGGCTCACCAAAATGCGTGGTGTTGGAAATCTCTCCCAAGCCGTCGATAGCAATCCGTACATTTTGCCCATCCTGGATAAAAGCTTGCGGGTCGCGCGCAAAGCCCACGCCTTCTGGGGTGCCAGTCGCAATCACATCGCCGGGATTGAGCGGGTAGAGCTTCGAACAAAAAGCGAGGAGCTCAGCCACAGAGAAAATGAGGTCATCGGTGTCGTCGTCCTGGCGGATATCCCCATCGACGGTGGTCTTCACAGCTGCATGCCCACCTGGTGCCCACTCATCAGCGGTGGTTAGCCACGGCCCGAAACCAGCGGTGCGGTAGAAGGACTTACCGGCGTGGAACTGAGTGGTACGACGCTGGTAGTCGCGTAGCGTGTAGTCATTCATGATGGCATAACCAGCGGCGTAGTTGAGCGCCTCTTCAACCGGTACGTTGTGCGCACGAGTACCAACGACCACGGCTAACTCGCCCTCATAATCGAGCTGCTTGGTGCCCCATTCAGGAATGTAAATATCATCGAAAGGCCCGGTGAGGGCTTCCGGGAACTTGATGAACAGAGTCGGCTGCGTGGGCAGTTCGCGGCCCATTTCCCGCGCGTGCTTAGCGTAATTAACACCAACGCAGATGATTTTTCCAGGGGAGGGGATAACTGGCGCGAGGTCCTCATTGCGAAAGACAATGGGTTCGCCAGACAATTGTGCCGACTTCTGCCAATCTTCGGAGCGCAACAGCTCGCCGACGTCCTCGAAATCGAGCCCCACGCCGACGCCTGGGCCGTCGACGCGAATGGCTGTTGTTCCGTATTGGGTGCGGAGCGTGGCAAGTCTCATGGCGGACAGTTTACGCGTTAAGGAAGACGAGTTTCCTGAACTACCCGAATAATTTCGTCGGCTGCGTCGGCACAAATAATGGGGATTTCCGCCTTTTCCTGCTTCGACCAAGGCTTGAGCACAAAGCTCGCGGGGTCCATACGTCCCGGTGGGCGCCCAATACCGACCGAGAGGCGCTGGTAGTCCTTGGTTCCCAAGGATTTGGTGGTGGAGCGTAGACCGTTATGTCCATGATCGCCGCCGCCGAAGCGGTGCTTGACGACGCCGAAATCAAGCTCCAGCTCATCGTGTACCACGATGAGCTGAGCAGGGTTGATTGAAAAGTACTGCAGAAGGGCCTTGATTGGTCCCCCGGATAGGTTCATGAAGCTTCGCGGCTTGGCCAAAACGAGTTTGGCGGAACCGAGGCGGGTCTCAGCGAGCTCAGTGTTGGATTTCTTGTGCACTGAGAAGTTTGTGTAGTTCTGGCCCACGATCTCATCGACCACGTCAAAGCCGATGTTGTGGCGTGTTCCTGCGTATTTGGGGCCTGGATTGCCAAGGCCAACAATGAGAAAACTATTCACTGCGCTATTGTCTCATGCTGCGAGGGATCTTGACCCCGAGAAGGACATAGTAAAACGGCGAAACGCCCGAGCTAGACGTAAATCTAGCGCGGGCGCAGAGAAGAGTGATTTACTCTTCAGTCTCTTCGGCGGACTCAGCGCCAGCCTCAGCGCCGCCTTCCTCAGCAGCCTCAGCAGCTTCCTCGAGCTCTTCGTCAACCTCAGGCAGGGAGATGGAAGCGATGATGGTCTCTGCATCTGCAACCAGGGTGGTGTCTTCTGGCAGGGTGATGTCGCCAGCGGTGATGACAGCGCCGTCCTCGAGGCCTTCGATGGAAACGGAGATCTCCTCTGGGATGTTCAGAACGTCTGCCTCAACGAGGAGGACGTCAGCATCCTGGATGAACATGAGGCCCGGTGCCGGCTCGCCCTCGAGGGTAACCGGAACCTCAACCTCAACCTTCTCGCCACGCTTAATGGAGAGGAGGTCGATGTGGTCGATGTCCAGGGTCAGAACGTTCTGGTCAACGTGCTTGACCATGACGAGGTGCTGCTCGCCCTCGAGCTCGAGCTCGAAAACAGCGTTGACGCCGTGTGCGCGAACCAGTGCGGTCAGCTCGATGCGGTCAACAGCGAAGTGCAGAACGTCAACGGCGTGACCGTAGACAACGCCTGGGACCTTGCCAGCAACGCGCAGGCGGCGAGCGAAGCCCTTGCCGAACTCGTTACGTACTTCTGCCTTCAATACCGGGCGGGTGTTTGCCATAGTAAAACTCCTAGTGTCAAAGATTGGTGCGGCGAGACTTTAGCGAGTTCGAAAACGGCGAAAGCCTGCCGATGGTCGTCTTGGTCGAGTCATCGCAGGCTTAAAACGTGTGAAATAACTTCTAATCGCGTCGATAACGGCTTTCCGATTCCGGGCAGCCCTCGCCGAGACAGCGAGAATCCTAACACGCAGCGCCGAGAGCAGGCAAGTTACTTCTGCTCTTCTTCGCCAACTACAGAACTATCGAAATTGAGTTGCTTAGCGGTGGTGTTTCAATGCTTCTCTGCGCGTGAGGTTTGCGACGTCATGCGAGCCTAGGAAGCCCAAAACCCAGGTGGGATTGGTGCGATAGAGATCGCGCAACGCCCAGCCGATGGCTATGCTAATGAAGAATTCATTGCCAAAGCGGGTTCCTGGGAGGTTTTCTTTGATGGCATCCGCCAGTAGTTGCAGATCGGTAGCCTCACGTTTGCCGAGCTGACTGATAATCGCGGCGCGGCGTCGTTGCGCAAAGGCTCCAAAACCGCGCGCACTTCGCAGAAGGCCTCTGAGAGATTATCGGTCAAGGTCATCTATTTCTGTTTTTTGGGGGGGAATGGAAAGACCGCCCAGCTGTGTGCTGGACGGTCCTTTTACGTGCTGCTTATTAAGCGCTTAGTTCGACTCGAAGAGCGTGGTTACGGAGCCGTTTTCGAAGATCTCGTTGATGGTACGAGCCAGCAACGGGGCAATCGAAAGAACAGTCAGGTTGGACCAGCCCTCAGTGGACTGCGGAAGGGTGTCAGTGGTGATGACTTCCTCAGCACCACACTCGGACAGACGCTCGCGAGCCGGGTCGGAGAAGACGCCGTGGGTACAAGCGATAACGACGGACTTCGCGCCAGCTTCCTTAAGGACACGAACAGCGCCGGCGATGGTTCCGCCGGTATCGATCATGTCGTCGAGCAGGATGCAGTCCTTGCCCTCGACCTCGCCGACAACGCGGTTAGATACGGTCTCGTTAGCAACCTCAGTGGAACGGGTCTTGTGAACGAAGGACAGTGGGGCGTCGCCAAGCTCATGTGCCCACTTCTCAGCCACCTTGACGCGGCCAGCATCCGGGGAAACCACAGCGAGGTTATCCAGGGAGTACTTGGACTTGATGTAGTCCACGAGGATCGGCATTGCGTGCATGTGATCAACGGGGCCGTCGAAGAAGCCCTGAATCTGGTCGGTGTGCAGATCCACGGAAACGATGCGGTCCGCGCCAGCAGCCTGCAGCAGGTCAGCAACGAGGCGAGCGGAAATCGGCTCGCGGCCACGGTGCTTCTTATCCTGGCGTGCGTATGGGTAGAACGGCAGGATGGCGGTGATGCGCTTTGCGGAACCACGCTTGAGCGCATCGATCATGATGAGCTGCTCCACCAGCCACTTGTTCAGCGGCTGGGTGTGGGACTGCATCACGAAGCAGTCTGCACCACGCACGGATTCCTCGAAGCGGATGAAGATTTCACCGTTAGCGAAGTCGCGAGCAGTGGTTGGAACGAGGTCCGTCTTCAGTTCCTTGGCCACAGCCTCAGCCAGTTCTGGGTGTGCACGCCCAGAAAAGAGCTTCATGTTCTTGCTGCTGCCGGTTACCTTGCCTGTCATGGGCGGTAATTCCCCTTACTTGTTGTTGTCCTGTGCGCGGGCGGCAGCCTCAGCTGCCGGAGTTCCCGGACGCTTCTTTTGAACCCAGCCTTCGATGTTGCGCTGCTTGCCACCGGAGACCACGAGTGCTCCCGGAGGAACATCTTCCTTGATAACTGTACCCGCACCCGAGTACGCGCCATCACCGACATTGACTGGTGCGATAAACATCGTGTCAGATCCGGTGCGCACGTGGCTGCCGATTACGGTGTGATGCTTGTTAACACCGTCGTAGTTGACGAATACGGAGGAAGCGCCGATGTTGGATTCCTCGCCCACGGTGGCGTCGCCGATGTAGGTCAAGTGCGGAACCTTGGAACCGCGTCCAATCTGGGCATTCTTTGCCTCGACGAAGCCGCCGAGCTTGCCGTTTTCACCGACCTCGGTCTTCGGGCGGATGAAGGTGAACGGGCCGACATTGGCGTTAGCGCCAATCACAGACTCGGAACCGTGGGTGCGGATGACCTTGGCGCCCTCGCCGATGGTCATGTCGGTCAGGGTGGTGTCAGGGCCGATCTCGGCGTTGTCCGCGATGGAAGTCTTTCCCCACAATTGGGTGCCCGGATGGATGAGAACGTCGGAGCCGATGGTGACGTCCACGCCGATCCAGGTGGTTTCCGGATCCACGATGGTGGCGCCACCGCGCATTGCGGCTTCCACGGTGCGGCGGTTGAGCTCGCGGCCTGCGGCGGCCAGCTGCACACGGTCGTTAACACCGCCGAGCTCACCTGGGTCGCTGGCGATGTGCGCGCCGACGTTGTGACCGGCGGTGCGGGCGATTTCCAGAACATCGGTGATGTAGAGCTCGCCCTGGGCGTTGTTGGAATCCAGCTTGGTCAGGGCGTCGCGCAAAATAGCGCCGTCGAAAGCGAAAACGCCGGAGTTGACCTCATCGATGCTCAGTTGCTCGGGCGCAGCGTCCTTTTGCTCGACGATGGCCTTGACGGAACCGTCCGTGTCACGCACGATGCGGCCGTAACCGGTTGGGTCATCCAGCTGCATCGACAGAACGGTGACTGCGTTACCGGCGGCCACGTGGGCGTCGTAAAGCCCGCGGATGGTTTCCGGACGCAGCAGCGGAACGTCGCCGTTGGTGACGATGACGGTGCCGGTGAAGTCGGGGAGTGGGGCAAGGCCGCACTGTACCGCGTGGCCTGTGCCGTTCTGCTCCTCTTGAACGGCCTGTGCGACCTCGCGGCCGAGCTCTGCAGCAATAGCCTCGACGGCAGGGGAGACCTGGTCGCGCTGGTGACCGACCACAGCAACGAGGTGCTTGGGGTTAAGACCAGCTGCAGCGTGTAATGCGTGGCCGATGAGTGGGCGCCCTCCGATTTCGTGCAGTGTCTTTTGCTTGGCGGACTTCATGCGGGTGCCAGCGCCTGCCGCTAAAACAACAATGGCGCAGTCAGTTGTATCTGCCACGAGTTTCTTCGTTCTCCTGTGGTTGGGTCTTAGGGGAGTATTGCCTCACATCTTAACGCCGGGGTGCGCACTGGGGGCAAGCGGCGGCAAGAACGCCGTCTCTTATTCCGAGACCTCATGCAACATGCGGGCTCGCCAGGCACCTACAAAACCCAACGCCGCGAGGAAGAGCAACGCGGCAGTTGGGCCGGCCAGTGAAATCACCGCCGAGATTCCGCCCACCATGAGCAAGATGGCGCCCATCATGGTGTTAGCGGCGCCCACATAAAAGGTGCGCTTGTCACCGCCAGCCATGTCCACGATGTAGGTCTTGCGGGCCACGCGAATTGCCGTGTGTGCCAGATTGACGAGGAAGAATCCCAACGGCAGCGCCCACGCAGTTACCCAGTGAGGGGCCCACTGCGCGCAGGCAACGACTGCCAGCAACGTCACTGATGCGGCGGCAGAGGCCCATGCCATGACCAGCCGGGAAGAGCGATCGGACCAGATGCCGGAAATCTTGCCGCCGACCAGGCTGGCCAGGCTGGAAGCGAGCACGAACCCACCTAGACCGCTGAACGCAGTAGTGCCGGCTTGGTGAGACAGCGTGACAATGAACGTCGTGGACAATGCCGTCACGAGGAGAAGCGCACGCACGTTGACGAAGCGGCGGAAATCCGCATCCTCGGTATAGAGTCCCCACGTGTCGCGCCACCAATGCGACTTGCTGGGGTCTTGGGCATTGTCTGGAACCGGCTCATCGATGGCGTGGAAGACCGCCGCGGCGATGAACCAGCTGGCCGCGCCGCATCCCAGGACCGCGGCTAGCCCGAGCGGTGGAAGTTGGCCGAGGGCCGCGAGCACCAAACCGATAAGCAACGTCACCGCGCCCGTGGCTTGGGCAGCAAGGCCGGTGACCTCACCGCGGCTGCCCTTTGAGATGGTGCGTCCCTGAACGTCCTTGCCGGTGAGCGAACACAAAGCGCGAAAGACGGAAAGCACTGCCAATGCGGCAATGGTGACAACACCGAGAAGCCATCCGTGGAACACTGCTGCAGCGACGGCAACAACGACGGCACAGCAGCCCTGGATGAGCGAGCCCCAGACCCACAGCTTCTTGCGCGCTGGCCGGGAGGTTACCCAGGGGCTGAGTGCGGCCTGCGGCAGCATCGATCCAGACTCGCGGATAGGGACGAGGAGCGCGGTGAAGAAGTGAGGGACTCCGACCTGTGCGAAAAGCCAGGGGAGAACCGTCTTGCCGGACACCAGTTGGTCGCCGATTCCTTGCAGCGCATTGGACCACGCGAAAAGGCGGGCGGGACGAGTTTCATTGTCTGGAATTGACATGGTTTAAAGCGTATGTGATTCAGGACCGCTTTAGCCTAATCCGGCGCGGTGGCGTCGCTATTTTAATAATCTGGGGTACATGGCTTTTTCGCGTCGAGTGTTTTTCAAAGGCGGATTGCTCGTTACTACGGCAGTGGTCGCGGGGTCTGCGCTGGCAGCTTGTTCTTCGAATAAGGATCAGCCTGCGCCGGTGGGTTACGACTCCGAACCGCGCCCGCTTCCCATCCCGCCGGTATTGAAAGGTGAGATGGAAGGCGATACCCGAGTATTCAAGCTCACCGCCCAAGACGGATACTCCGAGGTCATTCCGGGCAACAAGAACACCCGCACCTGGGGCTTTAACGGCCCGTTCCTTGGCCCGACGCTGCGCGCGCACAAGGGCGACAAGGTTCGCGCGGAAATCACCAACAACCTAGTGGAAATGACCACAGTGCACTGGCACGGAATGAAGCTTCCGGCCTATTCCGATGGTGGACCACACTCGCCGATTGAGGTAGGCAAGACCTGGAAGCCACAGTGGGAGATCGTGCAGCCAGCGGCTACCGTTTGGTACCACCCACACCCGCATATGGCCACGGCAACCCATGCCTACCGCGGACTTGCTGGCATGTTTATCTTGGACGACGACGTATCGGATAAGCTCGACATTCCTTCTGAGTACGGCGTGGATGACATTCCGGTGGTCATTATGGATGCGAAGTTCACTGAGGACGGCCAGTTCGATCACCAGGTTGACGGCACGCTCGGTCTCATGGGCACTACTCCTGTGGTTAACGGCATCACGAATGCTTCTTTCGCCGCGACCACGCGCCGGGTTCGCCTGCGCTTGCTCAACGGCGCTTCGATGCGTTTCTACACGCTGGCCCTGGATAATGGGACGCCGTTTAACGTCATCGCTACTGACTCCGGGCTTCTCGACGCCCCCGTCGAGGTCGACGAGCTGCTCATCGGACCAGGCGAGCGCATCGAGGTCCTCGTGGACTTGGAGCCCGGCAAGGACGTGGTGTTGCAGTCGGTGCCGCGCAAGGACAACTTCAGCATCCCCGAAGATGAGTACTCCGCGGACTTTGGCTTCAAGGACAGCTTTGACATCCTGCATATCACCGCGCCGGGGGAGGATGCGCCTGCAGCGCCAGCTCTGCCGCAAACCTTGGACCCCGCGGCTGCCGACGTCCCATCGGCCGAGGGGCTGACTGAGCGCGAGTTCGTGCTCAATACCTTCATGATTAACGGTGAGACCATGGACATGGCCCGCGTGGACACCGTGATCGAGGAAGACAAGCCTGAGGTATGGACTGTGACCAACGAAAATAGCGATTGGCCGCACAACTTCCACATCCACAATTCGCGTTTCAAGGTCTTGTCTTATGACTATGGCGATGGCAAAGACATCGCGGTTCCGACGATGGGCTGGAAGGACATCGTCAATCTTCCGCCCAAGGCAACCGCCAAGCTGCTCGTGGAGTTGGGCTACTTCCCGGATAAGACCATTCCGTACATGTACCACTGCCACATGCTCCTGCACGAGGACAAGGGCATGATGGGTCAGATGGTTGTGGTGAACAAGGGCGAAAAACCTGACGTTCGCGTCAAGCCGGCGGCGCTTGTATTCGAGAAGGCTGCTGGGGCGTCACATAGCGTACATGCTGGGCAAGTAGTGGATTCATCCCGTAGCCCGTACGCGACGCCGAGCGCGGAGGCTTCCTAGCGCTTAAGTGTCCTTTATTGTGGCCGTGCAGATGATTTAGTCAGGCTCCAAGATGCTGAAGAAGAAAACTTCCGGAAAGTCCGTCATTACGGCAAAGAAGATTTCGAGCAGTCGTTCACCGAGGTGATCAAGGTAGTCTTCAGTGAGCGCTTGCCCGTCTGTCGGCCGCAGCTCGATGCGCACCTGACAATTGCTCTTTTGCCACTGGCCACTTGAATCCTCTGGTGGTATTTCAAAATCTTCTTGCGGATCCATATCTAGAACTACGGATATCACAGTGGCTGCGGTGAGCTGATCCTGCAGGTGACTTTCCAGGCAGAGCAACAGGCGCTCGGCATCCGTGGCCGTGGCGTGCAGGTAAAGAGTTTCCAGCATGTTTTCCCTATTTAGCGTTAGCGGTCAACTACAGGTTCGGGGCTGTCGCGCAAGAGAGTTTAGTATCTGTTTCAAAACTAGGCTTGGTACGATGTGTAATATTTGAAGTTTTCGAGGCGAAAATAACAGACAATTTCAGAGCGCACTCTCGTCTAAGCTCTAATTCCTTTAACTCATCAAGAGTTTAAGCAGTACTACCCAGATCCTGATGTAGCTGAGTCGCTAAAGGCTAAAGCTCCCGAGGTTTATGAAACTTGGATTGCGACGACTCAGGACTCGATTGAGACGGAGAACTATGCCCGCAGAAAAACGGTTGATGGTTCATTTAAACCTTGCTAGGAGAGGTCAGCTAATCGGCGCTTTCAGCGTAGTTGCAGTGCTGCTCCTGGGTGGTTGGTGCGCGTATTTGGACAAAACGTGGATTGCTGGATTCCTTGTAGGAATCGATGTTGTTGCTTTGACTGCGGTATTTGTGCCAGTTAAGGAGAAATCTACAAAGAGCAACGGCTCAACCTAGAAAGACGGGAAATCCTTCAAGATTTCGTCCGCATGCCCTTTTGCTACTTAGGCCTTGGGCCTTATTATCGAAGCTAGAATCCCCCACCGACCAGCATTTTTAATGGTCGGCGAGGGCCGGAAGAAGCTTCCCCACCAGGACTCGAACCTAGAATGACGGTACCAAAAACCGTAGTGTTGCCGATTACACCATGGGGAATAACCGCGCGCTCAAGGCGTGCGTTGCTAATAGTACCTGACGCACATGCCTTAATTACAAATGCCACCCACTAAGCTTGATCGCATGGTTCGACAGAGGATGACTGGACGCGAACGTCGCGAGCAATTGATCGTGATTGGCCGAGCGGCTTTTGCCGAGCTGGGCTTCGACGGCGCCAGTGTGGAGGAGATTGCGGCGCGAGCTGGCGTTTCCAAGCCCGTGGTCTATGAGCACTTCGGAGGGAAAGAAGGCCTCTATGCGGTCATCGTGGACCGTGAGATGCTCGCGCTGGAGGAGGTGATTACGCATTCGCTTAGCGACGGCACCTGGCGCGAGCGCATCGAGAAAGCCACTGTTGCACTTTTAAACTACGTGGAGCAAGAAACCGATGGATTCTTAATCCTCGTGCGTGACTCCAAGCCCGGCGACGAACGCTCCTATTCCACTTTGCTTAATTCCTCCGTGGGGCAGGTTTCCTATATCCTAGGCTCCGCCTTCGAGCGCCGCGGCCTCGACGCGAAACTGGCAGGACTTTATGCCCAAGCGCTAGTCGGCATGGTCTCGATGACCGCCCAATGGTGGCTGGATACCCGCCAGCCGGCAAAGGAAGTGGTGGCTGCGCACATCGTAAACTTGTGCTGGAATGGGCTGTCTGGAATGGAAGCTAAGCCAAAATTGAGAGGAACTAACTAAGTGGCAACGCCGATGCTCGCCGGACTACTCAAGGTCGCGGCTTCCGACCCGAAACTCAAAGGGCTTGCCACCCAGGTAGGCGAGCCACACCTGCACATCACCGGCATCGACCAAGCGCGCCCGTGGGCTATCGGCACGCTGGCGAATCAGGCGCCCGTGCTTGTCGTCACCGCCACCGGCCGTGAGGCCGAGGACCTCACCGCGGAGCTAACCGCGATGATGGGGGACAAGGTTGCCCAGTTCCCGGCGTGGGAAACCCTTCCGCACGAACGCCTTTCGCCCGGCGCGGATATCGTGGGCCGCCGCGCGCAGGTGCTGCACCGCATTGCAGAAGGCAAGCTGCGCGTCGTCGTCACGGCAGCGCGTGGATATAGCCAACCGATCTTGAAAAACGTGGAAGGTCGCAGTCCGATCAGCCTGGCCGAGGACATGGAAATCGAGCTCGAGGCCATCGTCTCCCAGCTGGAGTTTCGTGACTATAAGCACGTGGACATGGTGGCCAAGCGCGGCGAGTATGCCGTCCGCGGCGGCATCTTGGATGTCTTTCCCACGACGCTCGATTACCCGGTGCGTGTGGAGTTCTGGGGCGATGAAATTACCGATATCAGGCAGTTTTCCGTCGCCGACCAGCGCGCGATTCCAGAGATTGAGGTCGGCGCGGTGGACATCTTCCCGGCGCGTGAGCTTCCGATTACTGACGACGTCGCCAAGCGTGCCCAAGACCTTGCCCTCCAGCACCCGGGCAATGCTGCCCTCGTGGAGCTTTTGACCAAGGTAGGTGAGCATATTCCGGCCGACGGCATGGAGGCGCTGCTTGCGGTGCTTAGCGACGCCCCGCTGGTCACCCTTCCCGAATTCATGCCGGAGGGTACCCACGTGCTGCTGGTCGCGCCGGAAAAGATTCGCACCCGTATTGCGGATCTAGAGTCCACGGACGCGGAATTCTTGGCTGCCGGTTGGGAAGCCGCTGCCATGGGCGCCGACGGTCCGCTGTCCGCTGAAGGCCTGGATACTGAGGCCGCTAGCTACCGTTCCTACGAGTCTTTGGAAGCAACGTGCGCTAACGCGAATTTGCCGCTGTGGACCTTTGCTCCTCCTGGAATGTTCATGGCGGATGAGGCGCAGACCCTGCCGCTCGAGTATGAACCGGGCCCGACGCCACGTGGTGACGTCAAGGAGATCGACGCCATGATGGCGCAGCTGCTCGCGCATACCCGCGATGGCGGGCGTGCGGCGTTTATCGCGCCGGCTCAGGGTGCTATCAAGCGCATGGTGGAACGCTTTGCCGAGAAGGGGATTCGCACCAAGGTCGCAACGCCCGGCTGGGAACCGACCCCGGGTGAGGTCACGCTATACCAGGCGCTCTCGCATGCGGGCCTGGTGTTCCCCAAGGCACGCAGCCAGGGTGGCGCCACCAAGGAGGCCCTGCCGCTGGTTGTGGTGACGGAGACGGACCTGACGGGTAACCGCGTGGGCGACATTGCCGGCGCTAAGCGACGCCCCGCCAAGCGCCGCAACCGCGTCGATCCGCTCGCATTGAAGCAGGGCGATCACGTGGTGCATGAGACCCACGGCATCGGCCGCTTCCTGAAGATGGCTGAGCGCACGATCCAGTCTGGTGACGAGACCTCGCGCCGCGAGTACATCGTCTTGGAATACGCGGCGTCGAAGCGCGGCCAGCCGGCCGATCAGCTCTGGGTGCCGATGGACTCGCTGGACCTGTTGTCGAAGTACACCGGCGGCGAGAAGCCGACGCTGTCCAAGATGGGCGGCTCGGACTGGAAGAACACCAAGAAGAAGGCGCGTGCCGCTGTCCGCGAGATCGCGGGCGAGTTGGTGGAACTTTATGCCAAGCGTCAGGCTTCGCCGGGCCACCAGTTTGCGCCGGATACACCGTGGCAGGCGGAGATGGAAGACAACTTCCCGTACGTCGAGACTGAGGACCAAATGCTGGCCATCGACGCGGTCAAAGAGGACATGGAGTCCACCGTTCCCATGGACCGGGTGGTCGTGGGCGACGTGGGCTACGGCAAGACCGAGGTAGCGGTGCGCGCAGCCTTCAAGGCAGTGCAGGACGGAATGCAGGTGGCGGTTCTCGTACCTACCACTCTGCTTGCGCAGCAGCATGCGGATACCTTCCGCGAACGCATGACGGGTTTCCCGGTCAATATCCAGGTGCTGTCCCGCTTTACGTCGACGAAGGATGCCAAGGAGATTGTCTCCGGCCTAGCAGACGGTTCTGTCGATATCGTTATCGGAACGCATCGCCTGCTGCAAACAGGTGTGCATTGGAAGAACCTGGGCCTTATTGTGGTTGACGAGGAGCAACGCTTCGGCGTCGAGCACAAGGAACACATCAAGGCGCTTAAGGCTTCGGTGGACGTGCTGACGATGTCGGCGACGCCAATTCCGCGCACCCTCGAGATGTCCATGGCGGGTATCCGCGAAATGTCTACTATTCTGACCCCGCCGGAGGACCGCCATCCGGTCCTGACTTATGTGGGTGCCTACGAGGACAAGCAGATTGCCGCGGCCATTCGTCGCGAGCTGTTGCGTGATGGCCAGACTTTCTTCATCCACAACAAGGTCTCTGATATTGAGAAGAAGGCGCGCGAGCTCCGCGAACTCGTGCCAGAGGCCCGCATCGTGGTTGCGCACGGCCAGATGAACGAGGAAGCCCTCGAACAGACCGTGCAGGGTTTCTGGGATCGCGAGTACGACGTCCTGGTTTGTACCACCATCGTGGAGACAGGCTTGGATATCGCGAATGCCAATACGCTCATCGTGGAGAACGCCCACCACATGGGCTTGTCCCAGTTGCATCAGCTGCGCGGGCGCGTGGGTCGTTCCCGTGAGCGCGGCTATGCCTACTTCCTGTACCCGAAGGGCGCCACGCTGACGGAGACTTCCTACGACCGCCTGGCCACCATTGCGCAGAACAATGATCTGGGCGCCGGCATGGCCGTGGCGATGAAGGACTTGGAGATGCGTGGTGCCGGTAACGTGCTGGGTGCCCAGCAGTCCGGTCACATTGCAGGCGTGGGCTTCGACCTGTACGTGCGGTTGGTGGGCGAGGCGGTTGAGACCTTCAAGGCCTTGGCACGTGGCGAGGTTCCCAAGGCCACTGACGACGGCCCGAAGGAGATCCGCATCGACTTGCCAGTCGACGCCCACATCCCTGAGGATTACATTAACTCTGAGCGTTTGCGCTTGGAGGTCTACCGTAAGTTGGCGGCGTCCAAAGACAATGCGGACCTGCAGCTGGCAGTGGAGGAGATGGAGGATCGCTACGGCCCGCTGCCGCAGCCGGTTACTCGTTTGCTTGCGGTAGCACGCTTGCGCCACCAGGCCCGCCGCGCCGGCGTCTCGGACATCACGGTCCAAGGCACGCGCATCAAGGTCCACCCAGTGGAGCTGCCAGACTCCAAGCAGGTTCGTCTCAAGCGCCTGTTCCCCGGCTCGAACTACCGCGCCGCAGCTAAGGCTATTCAGCTGGGGTTCCCCAAGGCGGGCCGCAACGTCACGGACCCGAAGCTACGCGACGTCGAGCTGCTGCAGTGGGTCGCGGACTTCCTGTCGCAGATGTTCGACATCGATCAGGCGGACGTCACCGGCGGCAAGACCCCGCGGAAGATGGGCAACGTTATTTCCGTGAGCGAGTAGCGCTTTCTAGAAGTTGCGCAGGAACGACAGCGTGCTCAGTGCAAAGAGTATCGCCGGGCCCGCAAACAGCGGTCCAAGCCCGGCCTCGCTGGCCGCGGCGAAGAGCGAATCCATAAAGCTATCCTTTCAGTCCGCCGATTGATAGTGGGCCTTCAAGCTAACAGAGGCCACCGGCACGCTCGCGCCGAAATGCGCGGACCTGCACGTTTATTCCCCCGTTACCCCTGTTCGAATACCCCTGTTCGACTAATACATTGGACAATCGGTTGCAGGCTTTCCGAT
>NZ_KV788480.1:271-60943 GCF_001807295.1 Corynebacterium sp. HMSC06C06 | reverse complement strand
CCCCCGATGTGTCCACTTTCCGGGGGTCGGGCCCGATCCACACTCGCCGTGGCAACGTCCTACCAACGAAAACACCAACGGGCTAGTCAGAGACTTCCTGCCCGAAGGAAGCGACTTTAGTGCCCTGACCGACAAGGATGTCCAACACATTCAAGACCTTCTCAACGGGCGCCCCAGAAAAGTCCTCAACTGGTATAAACCAGAAGAGAAGATACAAGAACTATTCAAGTGATGCATCCACCACTTGAAACCGCCGAACTTTTTTGCTCACGATTTGGCATCTGGGGCGGTTTCGGCCGCATCTTCGGCGCCGTCTGCAGCGGGTTGTGCGCTCCCACCGTCTTGCGGTTGGGCCTCCCACTGCGTGGTAACCGGCCACATCTCGGTGATGGACTCCCATTCTTCCTTCCAGTCCTCGCCGATGGCTTGGTCTTGGAGCATGCGTACCTGCTGGGCAGGCATCGGCGGCTTGGGCCCCAGCTTCGGAGGCAGGACGGGGCGGTTGACCTTGGGGGCGAAGGGGGAAAGCGGCACGCGCGGAATGCGTGGCTTGCGGGCAGCTAGGCGGCTGGCCTGGTGGAAGGAGAAGTGGCCCACGCGTTTGATGGTGGCATAAGGACGGAAGTACTGCGGGCGACGCAGGCGGCGGGCCACGCGCTCGCCCAGCACAACGCCAGCAGCCAGCGCACCAGCGATGGCAATAGCGCGGGCAAGGTTGGTAAAGCCCACAATCATTTGCTCATTCAGCGAGGCGTACATGCCGCGGTACAAGGTCAGACCCGGCAGCATCGGGGTATAGCCCACGATCATCGTGATAAGCGGCGGCATCATCCACCGGCGGGAGAGCAAGCCACCGGCCAGGCCCACAGCCACTGCGGAAATGCCGCTGGCCACCACAGCGCCCACGCCAAATGGAATGACCACAAAGTAGTAGAAGAGCATACCGGCGCCGGCCGTCAGACCAGAGATGGTGACCTCAATCCACGAGGCGCCACAAGCCAGTGCAAAGGCCACCGAACCGATGCTGCCGAACAGAATGAGCAGCGGAACCTGGTGGTAGACCGGCGGCGCGAGCGTCGCCAGCGGCGGCAGCGTAAAGCCCATCCAGTCCGAGAACTGAATACCAACGCCAACGCCGGCGATGATAGCGCCCGTGGCCAGCATTGCCTCAAAGAAGCGAGCCGCCGAGGTCACCGGTGCGCGGGTGATGCCGTCAACCAAGCATTGCACCAGCGTGAGGCCAGCGACGAGGACGATGATTCCCGAACCAATAATCTGCGAAGGCGAGAACGTAATGCCCATGCCCGCAGCCAAGTTGTAGAGGATTGCCGCAGGCACGACGGCCAAGAATCCGCCAATAATGTTCTGGTAGAACGGCGGCACTCGGAACTTCGCGGCCCACGTGTTCACACCCATGATGAGCAAAGAGACGAAAAACGCCACGACGCCAACCAAGGCATCGCCGCCCAGCATGACCGCGAAGGAACCGCCCATAACGCCCCAGCCCGCCAGAACGGTGGAGGTGCGATAAGGCGCCTTCATGTTGTTGATCTCATCGAGGACGCGCTCAGCCATCGCCGGCGGGGTGGCGCCCGAACGGATGGAGTAGATCAGGCGGTCCACAGCAGAGAGCTTGGAAAAGTCCACGGTAATAGCCGGTGCCACGCGGAAGACGTGGAGATTGCGGCGGTTGGCGCCGGTGCCAATTGCAGTGTGGATCGTGATCGTATTCATCATGATGTCCACGTGGCAGTAGTGCAGACCATAAGACGACGCCACGAGGTGAATCTGCGCCTTCGCGTCTGAGTTCGCGGTGCCAGCGCTGATGAGGATTTCACCCACGCGGGCCGCGATCTCCATGACGCCCGTGACTTGGGCGGCATCGGTCAGGTCAACCGGCGCCAGCGGCGATGGTGGCGGCGCGGCCTTAGCCGCGTCGATCGTGGCAACGTAGCCGGAAGAGGCACTAAAACGCTCTCTCCATGCGGAAAAGAAAGACACCCAACTAACCCTTAAACACGAACCCTAGAAATGACCAAAACTTGCGCGGAGACTATTCCTGCACTCTAACTGTTATGACTCGCGTGCGCACAGGCCACCCCAGCATTTTTCTAGGGCGCGGTGCTCAGGTACGATTCTTCGCAGCGGTATTAACCGCGGTGCTGGAGTGGCGCAATCGGTAGCGCAACGCACTTGTAATGCGTAGGTTGCGAGTTCAAGTCTCGTCTCCAGCTCAAGACTGCTTTACGTGGAGCTCCCCGGTGTCCAAGAACGCCAGGAGGAGCTCCACTATTTTTTTGCGTGAAGTCGCCGGAATCTTGCGCTCGGTCAGGTGGTCATGCACCCACAAGCCGTTGCCCAACAGCGTTACGATGAGCGGGCTGAGGTTATTTCCGGCTGGGTCGGGCATCCAGCGCTTGTCGACGCCACTCCATTGCTCCATGAAGTCCGCGTGTTGCTGTGAGTGAATGCTCATCAGCAGCTCGATGAGCGGATCGTTCTTGCCCAAGGACAAGATGAGTGCCCGGTAGCGCTCCTTCTCACTGAGCTCCTCCGCCTTCTTGCCACCAGCCAGCGCCTCCAGCTCGTCCTCCCAACGCTGCGCGCAGAAGCGGTGGCAGTCCACCAGCAGCGCGTGCCGGGAGGGGAAGTGGTAGATGAGCCCCGACTTGGAGATGCCGGTGGCGGTGGCGAGGGCGTCGTAAGTCACGGCGTGCACGCCCTCCGCCTCGATGATGGCGAGGGCGGCCTCGAGGGCCTCGGTCTTCTTGCTAATGCGCGGCATTATTGCCTCCAGACTTGGGGTTGTGCTTGAAGCACCAGCCGGTTACTGCGGCTAGAACCAGCATAAAGGCCATGAGCCCGCCCAAGGTGGTGAGGTAGGCCTCGTTGTAGGCGCTGGCGGCGGTGTCGTGGGTCGCGGCGTCGTAAAGCGCCTGCATGCCTGAGATGCCTTCGGGGAGGTTGCGGGCGTAGAGCAACGGGAGGATGGATCCCGTGATTGCGATGGACAGCAACGTGCCGAACTCGTAGGAGACCTCCTCCACGCCCGCGGCCATGCCGGAGCGGTGCGCCGGTGCCGCGCCGATGATGGCCGTGGAGGACACGGACATCGTCAAGCCCGCGCCAATACCCATCGTGAGCATGCCCGCGACGAAGAGCCAGAAGATGCCGTGGTGGCCGGCCCACATTGCGATGCCGATGCCGGCCCCCATGCACAGGAAACCGCCCGCGATGATGGGCAGAAAACCCCAGCGGTGCAGGTTAGCACCGCCCAGCGTGGACATCGGGAGTGCGGCGATGGCCACCGCGGAGATGGTCAGGCCGGCGTGGAGGGGCGAGAAGCCGTCGACAAGCTGCAGCTTCTGGGTAGTGAGCATCTCCAAGCCGGACATGCCAAACATGGCGCCGCCCGCGGTGATGACGCCGCCGGTAAAGACGGGGGAGCGGAAGATGTCGAAGGTCAGCAGTGGGTCCGTGAGCTGGTTCTGGCGGCGGGCAAAGAGGAATGTGCCGACGAGGAAGACCAGCAGCGCGCCACCGGCGAGACTGAACTGGGAGCCCGCGAAGGACTTGATGGAAAGCACCAGCGAGGACAGCGTCACCAGGGCGAAGAGCGAGGAGATGAAGTCCCAGTGTTTCTCGGGATTCGGCTGATTGGGTGGTGCGAGGAAGTAGGTCAGGATCAGTGCGATGAGGACGATGGGCACGTTGAGGAGGAAGACTGAACCCCACCAAAAGTGCTCCAACAGGAATCCTCCCACGGTGGGGCCGGCGGCGGCGCCGACCACGGCGACCGAGCCCCAGATGCCGATGGCGGTGTTGCGCTCGATTTCGTCGTCGAAGGTCAGGCGAATGAGCGCGAGGGTCGCGGGCATCATGACGGCAGCGCCGAGTCCGAGCAGCGCGCGGGCGCCGACGAGGAACCATGCGCTGGGGGCGAGGGCTGCAGCTAGGGAGGCTCCGCCAAACAGGAAGAGGCCGATGACGAACATGCGGCGGTGGCCGATGCGGTCACCCAAGGTGCCGGTTCCTAAAAGAAGGCCGGCAAGCACTAGCGCATAAGCGTTGATGATCCACAGCTGTTGAGTCGAGGTGGTGTGGAGCTGCTCAGAGAGCGCGGGGAGCGCGGTGTACAGGATGGAGTTATCCAGGCCGATCATGAGCAGGCCGAGCGAGACCACAGCGAAGAACGTCCAGCGCTGGGCCTTTGTCGATTGGGTGGCGGCGTGATTGTGCTCGGAATCTAGTGTGAACATGCGTGAAACTGTACCGAACGGTCATTGCAGTTTCAAACCCGTGGAAGGGCGTGTGCTCCGTGTCACTCGAGTGGGGTGAGCGTGAGTCTTAAGCAATTTGTTGGCATGGCAGTGACTGTACGGGGACACTGGGGTGTGGAGATTTTCTAAAGACTTTCTAGTTACAAAATCCTTAAGACTAATTCTGAAAGAAGCAGTGATATGGCGAAAAATTACGCAGAACAGCTCGTAGAAACTCTCGAGGCGCAGGGTGTCGAGCGCATTTATGGCCTCGTGGGTGACTCCCTGAACCCTATTGTTGACGCAGTCCGCCGCTCCTCGATCGACTGGGTTCACGTCCGCAACGAGGAAGCCGCAGCCTTCGCCGCTGAGGCAGATTCTCTGACCACCGGCAAGCTTGCGGTGTGTGCGGCATCGTGCGGCCCTGGTAACACCCACTTGGTGCAGGGGCTTTACGACGCCCACCGCAACGGCGCCAAGGTCCTAGCCATCGCCTCCCACATCCCATCCCGCCAGATCGGCTCCAAGTTCTTCCAGGAGACCCACCCGGAGATGCTCTTCAACGAGTGCTCCGCTTACTGCGAGATGGTCAATTCTGCTGATCAGGGCGGCGTTATCCTGCACCACGCAATCCAGTCCACCATGGCTGGCAAGGGTGTATCCGTGCTGGTCATCCCGGGCGACGTTTCCACGCAGGAGGCTGGGGACGACACCTTTACCGGCTCCACCATCTCCGCCGGCCGCCCGGTTGTGTTCCCAGACCCAGCCGAGGCTGCAGCCCTGACTCAGGCCATCAATGAGGCTAAGACCGTGGCGCTCTTCGTCGGTGCAGGCGTCAAGGATGCGCGTGAGCAGGTGCTGGCTCTGGCTGAGAAGATCAAGGCGCCAATCGGCCACGCCCTGGGCGGCAAGATGTACATCCAGTACGACAACCCGTTCGACGTCGGCATGTCCGGTCTGCTGGGGTACGGCGCGGCTCACGACGCCACCCACGAGGCCGATCTGCTCATCCTGCTGGGCACCGACTTCCCGTATAACGACTTCCTGCCAAAGGAGAACGTGGCGCAGGTCGACATCGACGGCTCCCACATTGGCCGCCGTACCAAGATCAAGTACCCGGTCACCGGTGACGTTGCTGCCACCATCGAGAACATCCTTCCGCACATTGATGAGAAGAAGGATCGCCGCTTCCTGGACAAGATGCTCAAGGAGCACTACAACAAGCTCAACCACGTGGTGGAGGCCTACACCAAGAAGGCTGAGAAGATGAAGCCTATCCACCCAGAGTTCGTGGCCAACATCATCGATGAAGAAGCGGCTGACGACGCCGTCTTCACCGTCGACACCGGCATGTGCAACGTCTGGGGCGCGCGCTACATCACGCCGAATGGCAAGCGCGAGCAGATCGGCTCCTTCCGCCACGGCACCATGGCCAACGCCCTTCCGATGGCCATTGGAGCACAGGCCGCTAACGAAGGCCGCCAGGTCATTTCCTTCTCTGGCGATGGCGGACTGTCCATGCTCATGGGTGAGCTGCTCACCGTGAAGCTGCACAACCTGCCGGTGAAGACCTTCGTCTTCAACAACTCCTCGCTGGGTATGGTCAAGCTGGAGATGCTGGTGCAGGGCCTGCCGGAGCACGAGACCGACCACGCACACGTGGACTACGCGGCGATTGCTGAGGCTGCGGGCATCAAGCACATCCGCATCGAGGACCCAAAGAAGGCCCGCAAGCAGATCCGCGAGGCGCTGGCATTCGACGGCCCAGTTCTGGTGGACATGGTCACCGACCCGAACGCACTGTCCATCCCACCGACACTGACCTTCGAGCAGCTTCTGGGCTTCTCCAAGGCAGCTACCCGCACTGTCTTCGGCGGCGGCGTGGGCCAGATGCTGCAGCTGGCACAGTCCAATCTGCGTAACATCCCGCGTCCGTAGCGAGCTAAAGCTCGCTACGGACGGCCAAGCGGCTCGCTACGGACGGCCAAGCGGCTCGCTAGCTTTTGTGCGGATCGCGCACCGGAATGAGGATGAGCGCGCCGACGAGCAGGACCAGGCCGATGGCCAGCACGCCGCCGCGGTCGCCTTGGCCGAGCCACGACACAAACAGGCCGAAGAGCAGGGGAGTCAGCCAGCTCACCGCGCGGCCGGTCGTGGCATAAAGTCCGAACATCTCGCCCTCGCGGCCCGCAGGGGCAACGCGGGCGAGGAAGCCACGGGCCGAAGCCTGCGCCGGGCCCACACATAGGCACAGGACGAGCCCGCAAATCCAGAAGGCCGTGGCGCCCGAAGCAAAATACATCACAATGGCCATCGCCGTGAGCGTGATGAGACAGGTGACGATGATGGCCTTGGGGCCCACATGGTCGTCGATAAGCCCGCCTATCACCGCACCCAGTGCAGCGGCGACGTTGGCGGCAACGCCGAAGATGAGGACGTCGCCAGGCAAAAGCCCATAGACGGATACGCCGAGCACGGCACCAAAACTAAACACCGCGGATAATCCGTCGCGGAATATGGCGGAGGCGAAAAGAAAGTAGACCGCATTGCGGTCCACCTGCCACAGATCCCGCAGCGTGCGGAAGAGCTCCTTGTAGGAATCCACCACGCCGCCGGCCGCATCGCCCGAAGGCGTAATTTCCGGAACACGAAACAGCACTGGCAGGGCGCTCACACCAAACCAGATGGCCGCCAGCAGCGCCACCATGCGCATGTTGAAGCCGCCCTCCGTGGAAAGCCCCAGCGCGCCGCCATCCCCGGACACGAACCCGAAGTAGCAGATGAGCAGCAGCACGATGCCGCCAAAATAGCCCGCGGACCAGCCCAGACCGGAGACCCTGCCCACCTTGTCCTCCTCAGCCACCTGATTGAGCTGCGCGAAGTAGTTGACCTCAGCGAACTGGATGCTCACTGAGCCCACCGCGAGGCCCAGCAGACCCAGCCAGAAGTACACGGGCGCATCGTTGCGGATGAATGCGAGTGCCGCCATGGCAAGGAACGTCATAAGCGACCAAAAGCCCAGCGCGCGGCGGCGCCTGCCCAGCCGGTCGGAGCGCTGCCCCATGACCGGGGTGACCGCAAAGATAACAAGGCCCGCCACCGTCATGGACCATGACAGCCACTGTGCGGGAGTGAACTGGGAATCGATCTGCTTGCCCACCGAGTCGGTCAAGTAGACGGAGAAGATGAAGGTCACCAGCACCGCGTTGAACGCAGCCGAACCCCAGTCCCACATTGCCCAAGCTGCCACGGTCGCCTTGTCCGTGCGCATGTTTGTGCGCTTGCGCGTGGGCGTATCAAAACCCGTACTAGGAGAGGCGAGCGAGTTGGCCGGGGAGTCAGTCATAAGTCGAAATACTAAGGCCTAGAAAAGGATTCTGCTTGACTTAGGGAAAATAGCTAGCCTGGAGGTTCACAGGTTGCGTCCAGAATCTCTTCAGTGCCCTTGGATGACGAGGTGCCATTATCTAAAAGAAGCTCAAGAGAGAAACATTTAATCCGCAATCTCCCAACATCTGCCAAACGCAGCCGCTGAAGGAAGTTATAAGAAACAATGGACGAAAGTAAAGAAGTAAAAGTCCTCGTCGTTGACGATGAGCCAAATATCGTGGAGTTACTCACCGTATCCCTGAAGTTCCAGGGATTCGAAGTATTTAGTGCTAACTCTGGCACCGAAGCGCTGCGCGTGGCCCGCGAAGTCAACCCCGACGCCTACATCATGGACGTCATGATGCCCGGCATGGATGGCTTTGAGCTCCTAGGCAAGCTGCGCCAGGAAGGCCTCGACGGCCCGGTCCTTTACCTGACCGCCAAGGACAGCGTGGATCAGCGCATCCACGGCCTGACCATCGGCGCCGATGACTATGTGACCAAGCCATTTAGCCTAGAAGAGGTCATCACCCGCCTGCGCGTCATCCTGCGCCGCGGCGCCAACGTGGACGACGTTAACAATGACGCCACCATCTCCTATGCGGATCTGACCCTCAACGATGACACCCACGAGGTCACCAAGGGCGGCGAGATCGTCGAGCTTTCGCCCACAGAGTTCAACCTTTTGCGCTACCTGATGCAGAACAAGGAAGTCGTGCTTTCCAAGTCCAAGATTCTGGACAACGTGTGGCACTACGACTTCGGTGGTGACGGCAACGTCGTCGAATCTTATATTTCCTACCTGCGCCGCAAGATCGATACCGGGGATACCCAGCTCATCCACACCGTCCGCGGTGTCGGCTATGTGCTGCGTATGCCGCGCTCCTAAGCGTCCTCAAAGTCCGAGAAACTAAAACCTAATGAGCACTTCTGATTCCGCGGCACCAAAGGTACCGCTTGATTCGCCTGAACCGGTGGTAGCTACGGGCGCTGCGGTTCCCGTCGGCGAGCCTGCTAAGCGACGCCGCGTGCAGCGACCCAAGGCGATGCCTTTGCGCACTTGGTTGCTCGTGCTCATGGTCTTGGTCTCTGGTCTGGGTCTTGCCGGTTCCTCGTTGGCTGTTTCCTCGATCATGACTGACGTCATGTACGCGAACGTGGACGAGCAGCTCAAAGAGGCCACCAATGGCTGGGTTCGCAACCTGAGCAACGATTCCTACGCGGGCGACTACTCCCGGCGTCCACCGACGGAATACGTTGTTTTGTCCTATCTGCCGGACGGAACCATTCTCTACACCGGCCCCAATGCCAGCATGCCGGACGCCAAGAAGCTCTATATCGATGACGAGCCGGCAACCATCAATTCAGTGGGAGATTCTGAAACCAAGTGGCGTGCCGTGGCCATCAAGCAAAACGGCACGGTCACCATCGTGGCCAAAGACCTGACCCGTGAGACGATCATGCTGCGCGGTCTCGCGATCGTGCAGATCATCATTACAGCGGTGGTCATGGGCATCATCGCTGTTGTCGGTATGTGGTTCATCCGCCGCGCGCTGCGCCCATTGCGAGTGGTGGAGAAAACTGCCTCGCAGATTGCGGCGGGAGACCTCGACAAGCGTGTCCCGGATTGGCCGCTACACACCGAGGTGGGCCAGCTTTCGGCCGCCCTCAACATCATGCTGGGGCAGCTGCAGCGTTCCGTGGTGCAGGCGCAGGAGAAAGAGGAACAGATGCGCCGCTTCGTGGGCGATGCCTCCCACGAGTTGCGCACCCCGCTTACCAGTTTGCGTGGCTACACCGAGTTGTATCGCTCCGGCGCCACGCAGGACGTGGACATGGTCTTTTCGAAGATTGATGATGAGTCCAAGCGCATGTCCCTGCTGGTTGAGGATCTCCTCGCGTTGACCCGCGCGGAGGGTTCGCGCCTAGACATGGGCACCGTGGATATGCTTGAGCTAGTGCTCTCAGCTGGTTCTTCGGCCCGCGCGGCCTTCCCTGGTCGCCAGATCGATGTGGTCAATGAGGCCGCCGATATCCCGCTGGTTAAGGGTGATCCTGACCGTCTGCACCAGGTGCTGCTCAACCTGGTCTCCAACGCGCTTCGCCACGGTGGCGAGGAAGCGAAGGTCAAGCTCACCATCCGCGAGGAAGCGGGGGAGAAGGGCACTGATGTGCTTATCGACGTCGCGGATGACGGCAAGGGCATGACCCCCGAGGATGCCAGCCACATCTTTGAACGCTTCTACCGCGCGGATACCTCGCGTACCCGCGATACAGGCGGCTCCGGTTTAGGCCTGGCCATTGTGAAGTCCCTTGTGGAACAACACGGAGGCAGGATCTCTGTGGAGTCTGCGCTGGGCGAAGGCTCAACGTTTACGTTGCGCCTGCCCGCGCTGGCTGCCTAGCGGCGGCCTTCCTCGTCAGTGCCGAGGTGCTGACGGATGCGGGCTGCTGCCTCATCCATGGCGGCCGGGTCGGTGGCGTCGGCGGCATAAGCCTTGGCGAAGTCATACTCCTCCATCTTCTCGGTGGGGAAGAGGTGGATGTGGGTGTGTGGCACATCGAAGCCCGCGATGATGTAGCCGGTGCGTGGGGTGTCAAAGGCGGTCTTGATAGCAGCGCCAATTTCCAGTGCCACCGCATTGAGGTGCGCCCACGTAGCTGGGTCAAGGTCAGTCCACTTATCTACTTCCTCGACTGGTACCACGAGGGTGTGGCCGTAGCGCAGCGGTTCGATGGACAAAAAAGCCACGCAGGTTTCATCGCGGTAGACAAAGCGGCCTGGCAGCTCGCCATTAATAATCTTGGTAAATACAGAAGACATGGTGACTAGGCTACCGCCAGTTAAGATAGGCGGCATGCGCATTCTCGTAATTGGCTCGGGCGGCCGCGAACACGCCCTGCTCAAAGGTCTCAAGGCAGATCCACTGACCACCGAACTTCACGTTGCCCCTGGCTCGCCTAATTTCGCGGACTTGGCCACCGTGCACCCTGCGTACTCCAAGGTTGATGACCCAGCTCAGATGCTTCAGCTGGCGAAGAAGATTGACGCTGAGCTCGTCGTCGTCGGCCCCGAGGTGCCGCTTGTGGCCGGCGTTGCCGACGAGCTGCGTGCCAACGGCATCGCCGTGTTTGGCCCCAACAAGTCCGCAGCTCAGATCGAGGGGTCCAAGGCTTTTGCCAAGGACATCATGAATGCAGCTGGCGTGAAGACGGCGCGTGCGGAGCAGCTCGTGCCGGGCACTTCCGATGCCGAGATCGAGGCAGCACTCGACCGCTTCGGCCCGCACTTCGTGGTCAAGGATGATGGACTTGCTGGCGGCAAGGGTGTTGTGGTCACCGATGATCGCGCTGCTGCCAAAGAGCACGTGAACGAGGTTCACGCGGCAGGAAACCCGGTCCTGCTCGAATCTTTCCTCGATGGCCCAGAAGTTTCCCTGTTCTGCTTGGTCGACGGCGAGACCGTTGTCCCGCTGCTGCCGGCACAGGACCACAAGCGTGCCTACGACAATGACGAGGGTCCCAATACCGGCGGCATGGGGGCGTACACCCCGTTGCCGTGGCTGCCTGCCGACGGCGTGCAGCGCATCGTGGATGAAGTGTGCAAGCCGGTTGCCGCAGAAATGGTCAAGCGCGGCAACCCGTACTCGGGCTTGCTTTACGCCGGTCTGGCGTGGGGCAAGGAAGGCATTGCCGTCGTTGAGTTCAACTGCCGCTTCGGCGACCCAGAAACCCAGGCTGTTTTGTCCATGTTGGAGTCCCCGTTGGCGGAGGCGCTGAACGCCACCGCTACTGGCACGCTCGCGGAGCTGGACGAGCTGAAGTGGAAGGACGGCTACGCCGTTACCGTCGTCCTGGCAGCAGAGGGCTACCCGGCCTCCCCACGCAAGGGCGACGTCATCACTGGCCCAGGTCTGGATGACCCGAACAAGGTTCTCCACGCGGGCACCTCGCAAGCCGAAGGCTCGCCAGGTGTTGAAGAGGAAGTCGATGTCATCTCCAACGGCGGCCGCGTGCTCAATGTCTTGGGCCAGGGCGCCACGCTCGCCGAGGCACGAGCTGCCGCCTACGAGGTGCTAGAAGGCCTCAAACTGGAAGGCAGCTTCTACCGTCGCGACATCGGAAAGCGTGCCGAAGACGGCGAGATTTCTATCTAGCTTGTTCTAACGCACCCCCGTATAGCCCAGCTTGCTTCCAAAAGGTTCAGGCTGGGCTTTATACGTGGAATAATGTTTCCCGTGGCTGATAAGAAGAACATTTCCAACGTCCTGTCCTCTCGTTATGCTTCCGCTGAGTTGTCCAACATTTGGAGCCCGGAGCACAAGATCATCTTGGAGCGCCAGCTGTGGATCGCTGTCATGCGCGCGCAGAAGGATCTGGGAGTAGATATCCCCGCCGAAGCTATCTCGGCATACGAGTCCGTGATTGACCAGGTTGACCTCGAGTCCATTGCCGCTCGCGAGCGCGTCACGCGCCACGACGTCAAGGCCCGTATCGAGGAGTTCAACGCGCTAGCTGGCTACGAGCACATCCACAAGGGCATGACCAGCCGCGACCTCACGGAGAACGTCGAGCAGCTGCAGATTCACTCCTCCCTGCGCCTCATCCGTGATAAAGCCATTGCTGTGCTTGCGCGCATCGGCAAGCACGCCGCCGATTACCGGACGCTAGTGATGGCAGGTCGTTCGCACAACGTTGCCGCCCAGGCCACCACCTTGGGCAAGCGCTTTGCTTCCGCAGCTGATGAAATGCTGCTGGGCATCGAGCGCGTGGAGTCCCTGCTCGCGCGATACCCGCTGCGCGGCATCAAGGGCCCGATGGGCACCTCCCAGGACATGCTCGACCTGATGGGCGGTTCCGAGGACAAGCTTGCTTCCCTGGAGACCGCAATTGCGGATCACCTGGGCTTCCACCGCATCTTCAACTCCGTGGGCCAGGTCTACCCACGCTCCCTCGACTTTGACGCAGTTTCGGCTCTGGTGGAGCTCGGCGCTGGTCCGTCCTCGCTGGCTACCACCATCCGCCTCATGGCCGGCAACGAGACCGTGACCGAGGGCTTCAAGGAAGGCCAGGTTGGCTCTTCTGCAATGCCGCACAAGATGAATGCTCGTTCTTGTGAGCGCGTGTGCGGTTTCCAGGTCATCCTGCGCGGCTACCTGACCATGGTGGCCGATCTGTCTGGCCAGCAGTGGAACGAGGGTGACGTGTTCTGCTCCGTGGTTCGCCGCGTGGCACTTCCGGATGCGTTCTTCGCTCTCGATGGCCAGTTTGAGACCTTCCTGACCGTCCTGGACGAGTTCGGTGCCTTCCCTGCGATGATCGACCGCGAGCTCGAGCGCTACCTGCCGTTCCTGGCCACCACCCGCATCCTCATGGCCGCCGTGCGCGCTGGTGTGGGCCGCGAGACCGCACACGAGGTCATCAAGGAAAATGCCGTGGCAGTTGCACTCAATATGCGCGAAAACGGCGGTGATCAGGACTTGGTCGAGCGCCTTGCAGCCGATGAACGTCTGCCGATGAACGCAGCGGATCTTGAGGCCGCATTGGCTGACAAGCACGCTTTCATTGGCGCTGCTGAGTCCCAGGTTAATCAGGTTCTCACCCGCATCAACAACCTGGTCAGCGAGCACCCGAAAGCGGCCGCTTATACCCCAGGCGAGATTCTCTAAAAGCGAATTAGGATAAGACTCATGCGCCCAGAACTTTCTTCTTATAAGCACCTTGCATCAGGCAAGGTTCGCGACATCTATGATGTCGATGAAAATACCTTGTTGATGGTCGTCTCCGACCGCATCTCGGCCTACGACCACTCCCTGGACCCGGCTATCCCGGACAAGGGTCGTGTTCTGACCGCGACGTCGAAGTTCTTCTTCGACGTCATTGACTTCCCCAACCACCTGGCGGGTCCGCTTGATGACGAGCGCATCCCAGAAGAGGTCTTGGGCCGTGCAATGGTGGTCAAAAAGCTCGACATGCTGCCTTTCGAGTGCGTCGCGCGCGGCTACCTCACCGGCTCGGGACTTAAGGAATATCAGGAGAGCGGCACCGTCTGCGGCATCGAGCTGCCCGAAGGCCTTAGCGAGGCCTCCCGCTTGCCAGAGCCGATCTTCACGCCGGCCACCAAGGCGGAGCAGGGCGAGCATGATGAGAACGTGTCCTTTGACGCGGTCGTCGCCAAGCTGGGCAAAGAGCGTGCTGAGGAGCTGCGCGACGCCACCCTGCGCATCTACTCCGAGGCCGCCCGCATCGCGGAGGAAAAAGGCATCATCCTGGCCGATACCAAGTTCGAGTTCGGCCTGGATGAAAACGGCACCCTCATCCTCGCAGACGAGGTGCTGACCCCGGATTCCTCCCGTTACTGGCCGGCCGATACGTATGAAGAGGGCAAGGTTCAGCCTTCCTTTGACAAGCAGTACGTGCGTAACTGGCTGACCTCCCCGGAGTCCGGTTGGGATCAGGCTGCTGACACCACACCGCCGCACCTGCCTGACGACGTCGTCGAGGCCACCCGTGCTCGCTACGTTGAGGCTTATGAGCGTCTTTCGGGAAACTCCTTCTAAGGCCTAATGGCAACGCTCGTGGTCTTTCGCTACAAGGGGCTTATCAAAGGTTTCTTCTAGCCGCAGATTGCGTAAAGTGGGGCGGCATGACTGAATTGACCCCGCCGATTGCCGCAAAACACCCCATCGCCCGCGATTTTCATGGACGTACGTTCGTGGATGATTACGAGTGGATGCGGAATAAAGAATCCGCAGAAACGCTCGATTATCTGCGCGCGGAGAATGCTTATACTGAGCAGGAGACTGCGCATCTTAAAGAGCTGACTGAGAACATCTTCCAGGAAGTAAAGTCGCGCGTGAAGGAAACGGACATGTCCGTGCCTTCGCGCAGGGGCCAGTACTGGTATTACGGCCGCTCTGTCGAGGGCAAGAACTATGGCATTAGCTGCCGCGTTCCGGTGGCCGAAGGTGCTGACCCGTGGACCGCTCCCGTTATTCCAGAGGAAGGCGCGCCTGAGGGCGAGGAAATCCTCTTAGATGCCAACGAGCTAGCAGAAGGCACCGAATTCTTCGCGATGGGTGCCTCCACCGTCTCTGACTCCGGCAACCTGCTGGCTTATTCCGTAGATACCGCTGGCGACGAGCGTTTTTCTCTGGTCATCAAGGACTTGCGTACCGGCGAGCTGCTCTCCGACCGCCTCGAAGGCATCTTCTACGGTGCGACCTGGGTGGGTGATGACTACATCTTTTACACCACGGTCGATGATGCCTGGCGCCCAGATACCGTCTGGCGCCACAAGGTGGGAACCGAGCAGTCCGAAGACGTGCAGGTCATGCATGAAGCCGACGAGCACTTCAATATCGGCGTCGGCAGTATTCGCAGCGAGAAGTACCTGTTCATCGTCATCGGGTCGAAGCTGACCTCGGAGACCTGGGTGCTCGACCGCGAGAACCCCGAAGGCGAATTCCGGGTGCTCTGGGAGCGTGAGGCAGGCGTGGACTACGACGTCGACTACGCCGAGGTCGCTGGCGAGGAGTACTGGATCGTCACCCACAACGCCGATGGCCCGAACTTCACGTTGGCGCGGGTGCCGCTTGTTGTGCCTGGTGCTGAAGCCGGTTCTGCTTTGCCACCGCTGCGCGAGCTGGAGGTCATGATTCCGCATCGCAACGACGTGCGCCTCGAGGGCGCGGACACCTACCGCGATCAGATAGTGGTGGGATACCGCCGCGGCGGTATCGGCCGCGCCGCAATCATGGATGTACGCCATGGTTGGTCCGAGTTCAAGGAGCTACACTTTGGTGAGGAACTCTACACCGTGGGCGTCGGCGGCAACCCAGAGTGGGATGCGCCGGTTCTGCGGGTGAGTTACACCTCCTTCATCCAGCCGAGCCAGCTCTTTGATTATCGTGTCGAGACCGGCGAGTATACGCTGCTCAAGGAGCAGGAAGTGCCCGGCGGTTACAACCCTGATGACTACGTGGCCTACCGCATGTGGTCCGACGCGCCAGATGGCACCAAGATTCCCGTCTCCATCGTTCACCGCGCTGACCTGGAAAGCACCAAGACCAACCCCACGCTGCTGTATGGCTACGGCTCTTATGAGACCAGCCTGGACCCGTATTTCTCCGTCTTCCGGTTGTCTCTCATGGACCGCGGCATGATCTACGCCATCGCGCACGTGCGCGGCGGTGGGGAGATGGGCCGCCCGTGGTATGACGAGGGCAAGCTTTTATCTAAGAAAAACACCTTTACCGACTTCATTGCCGTGGCCGATGATCTCATTGCCCGTGGCGTGACCACGTCTTCCCAATTGGTCGCTGAAGGCGGCTCTGCCGGCGGCCTGCTCATGGGTGCCGTGGCCAACATGGCCCCTGACCGCTTCGCCGCGATTCAGGCATCCGTACCTTTCGTGGATCCGTTGACCTCAATCCTCAAGCCGGAGTTACCTTTGACCGTCATCGAGTGGGAAGAGTGGGGCGATCCGTACCATGATCCAGAGGTTTACGACTACATGAAGTCCTATGCACCATATGAAAACGTCGAGGCAAAGGACTACCCGGATATCCTGGCGATTACCTCGCTGAACGATACGCGTGTGCTCTACGTGGAACCGGCCAAGTGGATTGCCAAGCTCCGCGCAACCGCCACTGGTGGTGAGTTCCTGCTCAAGACCGAAATGGTCGCGGGCCACGGGGGCGTTTCCGGCCGCTACGACAAGTGGCGCCAGAACGCCTTCGAATACGCCTGGACCATCAACAAAGCCACTGGTTTATTGGCCTAGGCGCCACCAACAGCGTTCGCCCGTGCCTCCTCAGCGCGCGGGCGGACAAAGGCTGTGCGATAATTGCCCTTATGCACGGCCACCTCCTAGTTTCGATTTCCAGTATTTTCGACGACACTCGGAAACAAGCTAGTAACCTCATCAAAGAGCTAGACCGGGAAGAAATCCCGGTCTCTTTGCTCGTTGCACCACATATCGACGGCAATTGGCACCTGGCCAAGGATGAGAAGACCTTGGGCTGGCTCAAAGAACAAGAGGAAATGGGCCGCGTGCTCATACTCAACGGTTTCGACCAAGCCGTCCAGGGCCGCCGCGCGGAATTCGCCAACCTTGACTCCCATGAGGCCAACTTGCGTCTCAAGGGCGCTACCCGTCAGATGGCCAAGCTGGGCTTTGAACCCACCATCTTCGCACCACCGCGTTGGCGTATGTCGCCCGGCACGCTTGAGGTCCTGCCTAACTTCTCCTTTAGTGCTGCGGCGTCCACCCGCGGAATCCACGAGTTACGCTCTGGCAAATTTCACCAGTCCCGCAACCTTTCCTTTGGCGAGGGGTTCGGTGCGGCGAAGTGGTGGCGCCGCAACATCATTCGTGCGGCTGAGCGCTCTGCCCTGCGTGGCAATACGGTGCGTCTGTCGATTTCCGGGCGCAATCTGCATGATCGCAAGGTCACCGCGGACTTCCTTAAGGCTGTGGAGCGGGCTGCGACTGCGGGCGCGCAGCCAGTCGATTACGGGGTGTACCTCTAGCGCGGCGGAAGCCTCCGCGCACAATGCGCTGGATGGGGTCTAGATCGAGGACCCGAAGTCGAGGCAAAGCTTAAGTAAAACTGGAGGCACGATGGTTCAGCGCGTGTACGTGGAAAATCGTGAGGGTGGGCATGCCGCAGCATGGTCGAAAGGGTGCGGCGTCAAACCTGACTTTCACAATTTGATTTAGTCCGCGAGTTTCGGCTTTGTCTTCAAGGATTGTGGTGATGAGGTTCGTGGTTTCTTCGTTGGTGTTGGGCGGAATGTCGTAGCGGTGTGTGCCGGTATCAATGGTGGCGTGGCGCAGCATTTTAAGACGCTCTACTAGTTTCGGCGCGGTCACACCACTTGTGAGGTATATGTGGTTTGGCATGGCTAAAGCCGCCATCGCAACCGTCAAGTGGGCACGGATAGTGTCTTGCGTACGGTGGGGGATTGGTGGTGCTTGCAAATCGGTTTTCGCCATCCGGAAAGCGTTTTCGTTGTGGTAGAGCTCGTGGTAACAGCTTATGACCTCTCGACCGGACAACTGCTCCTGGGAAAGACTGGTGGCGTAGCCTTTCTAACCGGTTAGCGCCAAGGCCTTGTCGTAGGCTTTCTCGTTGACAGTAAGCTTCGCCCCGGCTTTGATGTGAAAGTCAAGCGAGAAGGCGGATAAGGCGGTCGGCAACGTGGTTAATAACGTTTCGCATTTTGATTGGGCGGTAGTCCGATGCTCCGGGGCTGAGGGTGGGGCGAAGACGGGGTTTTCTATGCCCGGAAGCTGCGGCGGGGGAGCAGGGGAGTAGTGCGTTTGTTGTGGGGTGGGAATGCGGAAGCGGCGGGGCGCGGGGTGGTCCCCGCGGCTCCCGCCGCTTCTATGTTGGGTCAGTGTTGAAGTTGAGTGGCTTCATCGCTGGCCCTGGGTGCGCTGTTTAGTACCGACGCTTGCGCAGAACTATCAACGCGGTTCCGACGAGGATCAGCAGTGCAGCGATCCCTACCGGCATAGCGATGTTTGCGCCGGTGCGTGCCAGTGCGGACTGGCTGCTGGACTCCGCCTTCTCCGGCTGGCTGCCCTGTTGGGCGGCGCTGCCGGAGCCGCCACCCGAGTTGCCCGGAGCGGCTGGCTGCTCGCTCGGCTTTTCGGACTCGCTTGGCTTGCCCGGCTTACCTGGCGCGCTCGGCTTGTTGGCCGTTGTGGACGACTTGCTTGGCTTGCTTGGCTTGTCGGCCGTCGTGGTCGGCTCGGTTGGCTTGGTCGGCTCAGTCGGCTTGGTCGGCTCAGTTGGCTCGGTTGGGTCCGTCGGCTCGGTTGGCTCGGTTGGGTCCTTCGGGTCCGTCGGCTCGGTTGGCTCAGTTGGCTCAGTTGGCTCGGTTGGGTCCTTCGGGTCCGTCGGCTCGGTTGGCTCAGTTGGGTCCGTCGGGTCCGTCGGCTCGGTTGGGTCAACAGGAGGCGTCGGCTCGCACTTGCACTTAGTGCCCACACGAATCTTACGATCCTGCTTGTCCTTAGTAACGGTCTCCGAAATCGTCGGATCGCCTACGGGCTTACCGTTCTCCAGCTTCCAGGTCTTGGTGATCTCCTTCTCACCGAATACACCGGCCTGGTCCTCGACAACCCTGCCGACTTCCAGGTCCGGGTCGTACTCAATGAGGGTGTCGTACGGAATCTTCTCTGTGTGCTTATCCGTCAACGTGGTCTCGCGGCTCTTGGCCGGACCAACTTCGATGATCTGGTTTACCGGGTCGCTAATCTTCTCAGAGGACTTATCCGTGGAGATTTCCCCGTTGTCAGCATTCACCTTGACGGTGTGCTTGATTTCGCCCTGCTTACCTTCCTGGACGACCTTGGTCTCACCAGGCTTCAGTTCGGGGTTAACCCGAACCTCAACCTCGAACGGAGTCTTTTCCGTCCACTCAACCGTGGTGGAGGCAGGCTTGCCCTTGGTACCGACCTTGATGATCTTCTTGACCGGTTCCTTCACACGCTTAGTTTCGGTCTTGGTATCCACAACCTGCGAATTCTCAATGGTCTGGGTAGTAGTTACCTTGTCCTTGCCAAGAACACCTTCCTGCACAGTTTCTTGCGTGCCGGCTTCCAGATTCTCGTCGAAGATAATCTCAGTCTCAAATGGGACGTCTACCTCGTACTCAGTAGTGTGAGTGCCCTCGGTCTTAGTGCCAACACGGATGACCGCGTTGGTCGGCTCCTTGGTGCGCTCAGTAGTCACGGTCGGCTCGCCGGACGGCTTGCCATCCACGATCTTCTGGGTGGAGGTGACAACCTCGGTACCCAGCTCGCCCTGCTGGTCGATAACCTGCTCACCGGCCTTCAGGTTCGGGTCGAAGACGATCTTCGTCTCGAATGGAACCGGCTTCTCAGTCTTGGTGACGACCTCCGAATCCTCGGCGCCCGGGCCATACTCGATGATCTCGTTGACCGGGTCCTTGGTTTGCTTCTCCTCAGGGGTCACAGTTGCCTGGTCGCCCTTAGCGGTGAAGTCCGCGGTGTAGGTCTTCTCGCCAGGCACGCCCTTCTGGACGACCTTAATCTCACCCGGCTTGAGCGCTGGGTTCGGACGAGTTTCAACTTCGAACGGCACCTGGGCAGTCCAGGTGACCTTCTTGGAGGCCTCAGATGGCTTGGTGCCGACCTTGATCACCTGATCCACCGGCTTCTCGATGATTTCCTCAGTGATCTGCGGGTCGCCCGGCTTGGAGTTGATGATGTCACGCTTGATCGTCACCTTCTTCTTGCCTGGCTTGCCCTCGGTGACAGTCTCAGACGTGCCAGCCGGCATGTTCGGATCAAACTCGACCTTCACGCCGAACGGGATCTCAGATTCCACGGACTCGGTGGTCTCACCGGTGGTCTTGGTGCCCACGCGGATAACCTGCTTGACCGGCTCCTTGGTGCGCTCATTGGTCACCTTAGGGTCGCCGGACGGCTTGCCGTCCACAATCTTCTGAATCGAAGTTTCGACCTCAGTTCCAAGCTGCCCTGCCTGATCGACGACCTGCGTGCCTTCTTCCAGGGTGTCGTCGAAGACAATTTCAGTCTCAAACGGAATTGGCTTCTCGGTCTTGGTCACCAGTTCGCTAGCACCCAAGCGTGGACCGTACTCGATGATGCGAGGCTTCGCTTCCTTAGTGGTTTCTTCCTCTGCAACCTGAGCCTCGGAGCCCTTGGCGGTGAACTTAGCGGTGTAGGTCTTCTCGCCGTTTTCGCCTTCCTGGACAACCTTGATTTCACCAGGTGCCAGGTCCGGGTTCTCGCGAACCTCGGTGGGGAACGGAATCGGAACCGTCCAGGTCACGTCCTTGGCGGCCTCGGCAGGCTTGGTGCCGACCAGGACAACCTCATTCTTGGGTGCCTCGGTCTGCTCCCACTGGCCGTCCTTGGTCATCTTTTCCTTGCCAGGAACGCCCTTGGTTTCAACCTTGTACTCACCGGCAGGAATGGTGTCATCGTACTTGTACTCGACCTTGAACGGCACCTCACGCGTCGGAACGTCGACAACGTTCACCACGGCGTATGCGGTGTCCTTAGACCCATCCTCATAGGTCACGGTGACCGGAATCTTGACCTGGTCACCCGGTTTTGCGTCCGCAGGTGCGGTCGCGGTGATCTGGCCATTGTCGTCAATGGTGGCCGTCCAACCCTCCGGGAGTGTACCCAGCTTGTAGGGGTTTTCCTTAGCGACGTTGACATTATCCGGCTTGTTGAGGTTCAACGGCAGCTTTGCGGTATCGCCCGGGTACACCGTCTCCACCGGGTAGGAAGGCTCCGCCTCCCAACTGTTGGTCAGCTTCACGACGGTGGTGACAGGTGTCTGTGTGGTCCGACCACCCGGTGCATTAACCGTTACAGTGACGGTATTCTTGTCACCCGGCTTGGCGTCTGCTGGCGGGGTAGCCGAGACTTCACCGGTGTTCGGGTCGATGCGGTACTTCCAGCCGTCAACGTCCTGTTCGGTGACCGGCTTTCCATCCTTGTTGCCGAAGGAGAAGGTGGAGCCGTCCGGCGCGCCTTCAACCTGATGCTTGGCTTCCTTGCCCGGAGCAGTGACCTGAACGTTGTAGTTCGCCTCGATGTCGCCCTTGAGGACGACAACGGTGCCTACAACCGTCTGCGGCTTCTGCTTGCTCTCATTACTGTAGTGCGCGAGGACTGGGACATTCAGAATGTCTCCTTCCTGGGCACCCTTCGGAATCGTGGTCGTAATCTTGCCAGTCTTCTCGTCAACGTAGACGTCCCACGTCTTACCGTCCTTGCTGGTAAGGGTCGTCTTGTTGGTGCCGTCCTCGAAGGTGTAGCGCGTCGGGGCCTCGTCGGTCGTGTTACCGCTCAGGCCCCGTTCCGGGATCTCAGGAGTAAGGCTGACGTTCGCGTTCGGCTGACCAGTCACCGTGTCGTAGTTAGGGATCTTGATATCGACGATGGCCTGGAACTGGGTCTCGATCTCGTCCGTGGTCTGGTCCGGGTAGGTTGCCTTCACCTTCGGGGTGATGATGGTGCCCGGTGCGACGGTGTCGTCCGCTTTCGCGGTGACCTTGCCGGTCCCATCGACGGTGACGGTCCAGCCTTCAGGCACAGTGGACGGGTCGACCTCGAACTTGGCAGGGTGAACCGGCTTGTGTCCCTTCATGATGGACTTGGTGCCCACCTGGGCGGTCAAATCTTGGCCAATCTTGCCCTTCGTCAGACTCGGGCGCACGAGGTCGGTGACCTGGGTGTTGTTCGGGTCAACAACGACCAACAGTTCGAGCTTGTCTGAGGAGCCATTCGAGTATTCAACCGTTACTACGGGGCGCGCGAAAGTGCCCGGCTTCGGGTTTTCCGGAGCGGTGACGGTGACGTTGTAGTGCTCGTCCATTTCGACGGTCCAGCCTTCGTAGACGTATTTCTCGTCCAACTCGACCTTAGCCTCGAAGCCGCCGTCGCCCTTCTTCTTCTTCAGTTCCTTGATCAGGTCTGGTACCTGGGTGAAAGTGACCTTCTGCGGCTCGGTAGCCAGTGGGCCGGTTGCGCTATCCACACCCGAGATGATCGAGGCATCGGTCTTGTCGTACTGCGGGTTGTGGTACTCGGTGTCATCTAGAGAGTACGCATTGGAGTCGATGACGTTCGCCTTGTTGTAGCGAGTCAGCGAGTTAGAGCTATCGAAGACTTGGGTATTGCCGAATTCATTATTGTTATTTTTACCAGCAGCCTTGAGCTGATCCACGGTACGTGGCTTCGCCAGAACGGAGAAGTTCACGTTCTTGTCGGTAGCAAGGTCCGTACCACGGTACTCAGGCCAGGTGAAATAGATATCGCCGTTGCCATCAATACGCAACAACTGTTTGCCGCCCGAAGCAGCTACGTCAGAGGTACCGATGAACTTACCGTTGCCGTCGTAGGCCTCTACAACCATGCGGGACATAGAATCGTCCTTACCGCCGTTCTTCACAGCAGGCACGTTGATCTTGCCGACCTTGGTTTCATCACCGGGTACGATCACGTGCTTCTCGAAAGACTCCCACGACACCGTGATCGGGTTACACTCGATGTTTTCGCTCGGCCACGGGTTTACAAGAGCACTGAATGCCGCGCTGCCTCCCCGGGTAGCCCTAGGCCCACTGGGATTTTCCTTCTTATAGTCGCCCTGCCAAGCGTAACGCACAGGGGTATCGGCAGTGGCCGAAGCGAACTGCTTGACCTTCTCGTCGGTCAGCTCTGCAGCGAGATTTAAGTTTCGTTGGCGACCAGCATCAGTAATCTCAATGTTCTCGTCGGCTTTTTGGGTGACGTTCTCGCCAAGGAAGGTCTGGCCCGCCTCGATAGAGGGAATGTTACCTGTGTCGAGGTGTGCTTTCATATTGCCTGAATTAGTAAAGTACCAATCCGCGAACGTGCGATCCTTCGAGTTATCAAAGGAAACACTCAAGCCCCACCGGGTTTTCGAGGGGCTTTCCTCAGCTGGCTCCAAGGTCTTCCAGGTAAAACCAGCCTGGCTGTGTTCAGCGGTGTCGGTTTCTTCGACAACACACGAACCGGCTGGCAGGTCGGACGCCTTTTGGGCGTCCTTCTCTACCGCGCCGGATTTGTCGCGAATGCCGCCGCTCAGTGTGGCAGCGGTGGCCTCAGGGATGGGGCCGCTGTGAGGGAAAAGGCTGAGCGACCCCAGCGCGAGAGTGATGGCGGACAGGGCGGCAACGCCAGTGCGGGGGCGCCGTCGTGAAACCCTGTTCTGAGAGGAGTTCATTCCTCGGTCCTTCCTTAAAATTTTGATGTCCTGCTGCTCCTGCTGCTTCTGCTGCTTGGAAACGCATGGTCGGGGATGTCTAAGGCCAAATCCGAATCCTTAGCGTGGACTCGCTTGAGGTGCAAAATCTCCTTAGAGCACCGTGAAAATTATACTCTCATCAGGGTGAATAAACAATGGGAATTGTGCGCGAAAAGCCATAAGGTGCAGCTTAGGCCGGGTTCTACGATGCAAGAGAGGGCTGGGGCGGGGTTAAAATACTTAGGAGGGGGTGTTAAGGGTTGGACCGTAGCGGAGCGCTACTCGCGCGGGGAATAGCATGGTTCCACACCACGTTGACGCTATTGACCCAGCAGAGGGGAGAGCATGAGTTCCCCCACCCGTAGCGCGCCGCGACGCAGCGCACCGAGGAGCCCGACGAGGAGCTGCTCGCCCGCTTCGAAAGCGACGCGCTGCCGCTGCTGAACCAGCTCTACGGTGCGGCGTTGCGGATGACTCGCAACCCCGCCGATGCACAGGACCTCGTGCAGGATGCGTATATCAAGGCCTTCCAAGCCTTCCGATCCTTCAAGCCCGGCACCAACCTCAAAGCCTGGCTGTACCGCATCCTCACCAACACCTACATCAACGAGTGCCGCAAGCAGCAGCGCCGACCCTATGAATCCTCTGCGGAGGACATGACCGACTAGCAACAGGCCGACGTGATGTCGCATGCTCCGGACAGTCTCGCCTCCGCGGAAATTGAAGCGCTCAAGCGGATCCCTGACCGGCACATCATCGACGCGCTGACGGATATCAGCGAGGACTATCGCATGGTGGTCTACTACGCCGACGTCGAAGGATTCGCCTACAAGGAGATCGTGAAGATCCTCGACCTCCCCATCGGCACCGTCATGAGCCGCGTCCACCGGGGCCGGAAGGCGCTGCACAAGAAACTGAAGGACGTCGCCGCGGAACACGGCATCGGCGTCAAGAAGAAAACAAGGCGAAGGCATAGACGAGAAGCGCAATCAGTGACAACGTTGAGCCGAATGCAGGCACCCCTCGGCGCAACATTATTCGTGCAGCCGAGCGCTCTGCTCTGCGTGGCAATACGGTGCGCCTGTCGATTTCCGGGCGCAATCTGCATGACCGTAAGGTCACCGCGGACTTCCTTAAGGCTGTGGAGCGTGCTGCGACTGCGGGCGCACAACCAGTCGATTACGGGGTGTACCTCTAGTGCGGCGGAAGCTTCCGGGTGCTCTGGTGCGCGTGGCCGTGGCGTGGGCAAATACGTGATTGCCCACTAGGTTGCGGCTTCTGCGTTCTCCCTGCGCTGTGCCCTATAGAATTGGTGTCTGTTCCCCGCGCACAATACGCTGGGTGGGGTCTAGATCGAGGACTCGAAGTCGAAGCAAAGTTTAAAGAAAACTGGAGGCACGATGGTTCAGCGCGTGTACGTGGAAAATCGCGAGGGTGGGCATGCCGCGGCATTGTCGAAAGAGTACGGCGTCAAAGTGCGCCTGCTCAACCGCTATGACGTAGAGGGCACCACGGATGAGGAGTTCGCCACCGCGGTTCAGCTGGTTCTCTCCGAACCGCAGGTAGACACAACCTATTCCACGTTGGACGAGGCCGGCATCGACGGAGAGGTCCTCGCGGTCGAGCCGCTGCCTGGTCAGTTCGATCAACGCGCGGACTCCGCTGCGCAGTGTATTCAGTTCCTTTTTGAAAAGGAGCGCCCGCGCGTTCGCACCGCTGTGGTCTACGCAGTCGAGGGCGCCATTCCGGAGGTCATGCGCGCAGGCCTCATCAACCCGGTGGAGGCCCGCGAGGCTTCCCTGGAGCTGCCTGAGACGCTGGCACTGCAGGTGGCCACGCCCGCTGATGTGGAGACCCTTGAGGGCTTTACTGCGCTTTCCGACGCCGCCCTCCCCGAATTCGTCGCATCCCACGGCCTGGCCATGGACGCTGACGACGCCACCTTGATTCGTAACTACTTTGCTTCCGAAGACCGCGAACCCACCATCACCGAGCTCAAGGTGATCGACACCTACTGGTCCGATCACTGCCGCCACACCACTTTTGAGACGGTTCTCGACTCCATCACCTTCAACGAGCCAGCCGTCGAGGCTGCTTACCAGGACTACCTCGCAGCCCGTGAGTCCATCGGCCGCACCAAGCCGGTGACCCTGATGGACATGGGCACCATCGCGGGCAAGGTCCTGCGTGCCACGGGCAAGCTCGACGCTATGGACGTCTCCGAAGAGATCAACGCCTGCACCGTGCACGTCACCATCACCGTTGACGGCAAGGAAGAGCCATGGCTGCTGCTCTTTAAGAACGAGACCCACAACCACCCAACCGAGATCGAGCCTTTCGGTGGCGCCGCTACCTGTATCGGTGGCGCTATCCGTGACCCTCTGTCCGGCCGCGGCTACGTCTACGGCGCCATGCGCATCTCCGGCTCCGGCAACCCACTGGAGACCACCACGCGCGCGGGCAAGCTGCCGCAGAAGACCATCGCGCGCGTGGCCGCTGCCGGTAACTCCTCCTACGGCAACCAGATCGGCCTGGCCACCGGCCTCGTCGACGAGCTCTATCACCCGGGCTATGTGGCCAAGCACCTCGAGATGGGTGCAGTTGTCGCGGGCGCGCCAGCAGCCAACGTGCGCCGCGAGGTGCCGGCCGCAGGTGACCTCGTGGTTTTGGTCGGAGGTGCAACCGGCCGCGACGGCATCGGCGGAGCCACCGGTTCCTCCAAGTCGCATACCGTGGAATCCCTGACTACCGCGGGCGCGGAGGTGCAGAAGGGTAACGCCCCAGAGGAGCGCAAGCTCCAGCGTCTGTTCCGCAACCCGGAATTCTCCAAGCTCATCAAGCGCTGCAACGACTTCGGCGCCGGCGGCGTTGCCGTGGCTGTGGGCGAGCTGGCTGATTCCCTCGAGATCAACCTGGACGCCGTTCCAAAGAAGTACGAGGGACTCGACGGCACCGAGCTGGCGCTGTCTGAGTCCCAGGAGCGCATGGCTACCGTGATTGAGGCAGGCGACGTCGACAAGCTCATCGCCCTCGCCAACGAGGAGAACCTCAACGCAGTCATTGTCGCTGAGGTCACCGATTCCGGCCGCATGCGCATGCACTGGCGCGGCACCACCATCGTGGATCTCTCCCGCGAGTTCCTCAACACCAACGGCGCGGACAAGCACGCCACCGCTGACGTCGCCCCTGCTGGTGATTGGCGCGGCGCGTCCCGTGAGTGGGCGCGCCAGGAGGACTTCAATGCGTCCTTCCTCGGCATGGCCTCTGACCTCAACGTTGCCTCCAAGCAAGGCCTCTCCGAGCGCTTCGACTCCACCGTCGGTGCCGGCACCGTGCTGATGCCTTTCGGCGGCACGCGTCAGGCCACCCCGATCCAGGCAATGGCCAACACCCTCCCTGCGCTGGGCGAGACCACCAACTGCTCCGTGATGTCCTGGGGCTACAACCCATACGTCACCGAGGCCAGCCCGTACCACGGCGCCTACCTCGCCGTTGTGGAGTCCGTGTCCAAGCTGATTGCTACCGGCGCCTCCTTCGATGAGACCTACCTGTCCTTCCAGGAGTACTTCGAGCGCATGGACTCTGCCTCCGCGTGGGGCAAGCCAACCGCCGCGCTGCTGGGCACCATCAAGGCCCAGCTTGGCCTCGGCGTCGCCGCGATTGGCGGCAAGGATTCCATGTCCGGAACCTTCGAAGAGCTGCACGTTCCGCCAACGGTTATTTCGGTTGCCGTCAGCCACGACGACGCGGGCAACATGGTCCCTAACCACTTCAAGGCCGCAGGCCACCAGGTGACGCTGCTTTCGCCTGCGCTTGCCGACGCCTCCGATACCGCCCTCGCCGGCCTGCCTACCCCAGAGTCGCTGGTGGAGAACTTCCGTACCGTGACTGAGCTGCTGCGCTCAGGCAAGGTCGTCTCCGCGTACACCCCCGGCTTTGGCGGCCCTGCCGAGTCAGTCCTGAAGATGGGCTTGGGTGAGGGCATCGGCTTCGCCTTCGCTGACGACGCCCCTCTCTACGATTACGCCTACGGCGCCTTCGTCCTCGAGTGGGCAGAAGGCCAGGAGCCCGTTGCCGGCTCTGCCCTGGGTACCACCACCGCTGGCGGCTTCAGCTACCGCGGCGCGGAGGTCAGCTTTGCTGACGCTGAGGCTGCCTACTTGGGCACCCTGGAAGAGATTTACCCGACCACGGTGGAGCAGGCTGGCTCTGTTGACCTCGGCGCTGCTGCTAAGGGGGAGACGGTCGCACGGACTATCACCCCGACCTTCGGTGGGGCAAAGGCCACGGCGCTCATCCCGGTCTTCCCGGGCACCAACTGCGAGTACGACTCTGCGGCAGCGCTGCGTCGCGCGGGTATCGAGTCTGAGATTCTCGTGGTGCGTAACCGCACCCCGGAAGACATTGCTGAGTCCGTCGACCGCATGGCGGCTGCACTGGACCGCTCGCAGATGCTCTTCCTGCCGGGCGGCTTCTCCGGTGGTGACGAGCCGGATGGCTCCGCGAAGTTCATCACCTCCTTCCTGCGCAACCCGTCCCTGTCCGCAGGCGTGCAGGGCCTCCTCGACGAGCGCGGCGGCCTCATCCTGGGCATCTGCAACGGCTTCCAGGCGCTCATCAAGCTCGGCCTGGTTCCGTTCGGAGCCATCTCCAAGCCAGGCACTGAGACCCCGACCCTGACCTTCAACAGCATCGGCCGCCACCAGTCGCGCATCTCCCGCGTCCGCGTGGTCAACAACGATTCGCCATGGCTGTCCAAGGTTAATGAAGGCGACGTCTTCTCCGTGCCGATTTCGCACGGTGAGGGGCGCATCACCGCTGGTGAATCCGAGTGGGAGCGCCTAAAGGCAGCTGCCGTTACCCAGTACGTCGACGTTGCTGGCAACCCGCTGATGGATATCTCTGTGAACCCGAACGGTGGCCTCTTCGCGCTGGAGGGCATCATGTCCGAGGACGGCCGCGTCCTGGGCAAGATGGGCCACTCTGAGCGCATCTCGCCGTCGACGTACAAGAACGTGCCGGGCGAGTACGACATGTTGCTCTTTGAGTCCGCGGCGGAGTTCTTCCGCAAGTAGTTCCGAGCCCGGACTGGCCTGACGCGTGCCGAAGGCCAGCCGGTTTGGTCCTCCTGGTTGGGTCCCATTCCTTGGCTCCCTTTGCTAGCAAAGGGAGCCTTTTTCATCCCATAACACAAAACTCCACTCGCAATAGGACCCAACCAATGGGACCCAAAGACGGGGACCCAACCGGTGTGGGAGCCTCAGAGCGAGCGATGGTCTGTCCTCAGCTGATCTTCATCTGTTGCTCGAACCAGCCGAAGGAGTGCGCGCCCTGGTCAGTGGAGACAGCTTCTGGGTCATCCGGTTTATGCGCTCTTGGCCGCCCTGTACACCTGGCAAGAGATAGAAGCTCGGGCGTGGCTGGTCACCACCGGGGAGCAGAACATTGTTGGAGATACCCTTGAACCCCTGAGGTTAGGCCCGTATAGTTACGGAAACGTAAGTTTAGTGTTGAGGCTAAATAGATTCCCAAAGTAAGGCTTTCTTGATGGCGATCCAACATAGGGTCACGACCCCCGACGAAAAATGCGAAAACGGCGCTTTAGAAAAACTCATTGAGCGCCGCTATTTCGTGGCAGACCGCGGCGAACGCCCACTAACGCGTGGGTGGGGTCATCTCTTCGCGGCTATTGCTTCCGTGATTGCCTCCACTGTCTTAATTACGTTTGCGTGGATGAGCATCTCGTGGGACCAGGCGCTTGCAGTGACCGTCTATGGCGTTGGGGTGGTGGGGCTCTTCGGCGTTTCGGCCCTTTACCACCGTTGGCCATGGCCCACCGCGCGGGCGGTGCGATGGTGGCGGCGCGCTGACCATGCCACCATCGCGGTGTTTATTGCTGCCACCTATACGCCGCTCTGTGCGATTGTGCTTGAGCCAGTCCAGGCTGCTTGGATGCTGGGCATAGCGTGGGTTGGTGCAATTATGGGCGTCATCCTGAATCTGGTGTGGATTGACCACCCACGCTGGCTTGATGTGGTGGTGTACTTGACCTTGGGATGGTTGGTCTTGCCTTTGATTCCAACGTTGTGGACTGAGGCGGGGCCCGCTGTGGTGTGGCTGCTGTTCGCAGGCGGCGTCATCTATTCCGTGGGCGCGTTGGCCTATGGCTTTAAATGGCCAGGCCGCAACGCCCGGTGGTACGGCTACCACGAGCACTTTCACACGGCGACTATCGCCGCCGCCGTTGTACACATGGTCGCTGTCTGGATGGTCGTTGCGGCCTAACTAGTGGTGCGGCGCTTTAGTTAGTGGCGAAGCGGGTCTACGCCTGCCTCGGTGAGCATCGGAATGTTGGATACCTCGGAAGGGATGCCGAAGGCGTCTACCAAGACCATCGACCAGGGCGCCAGGGAATCGACGAGGTCGTTGATGGCGGCGCGAGCAGCTTTCATACGGCCTGCGGGAAGCAGGTTGTGTTCCTGATACCAGCCGGCGTGTTCCACCAGGGTGGTCAGCACGAATAGGTGGCGCAGCTGCTCGAATACCTGGCGAGCCAGCGAACCCTCTTCCAGGCGCTCCTCTGCTTCGATCATGGCCTGGACCAGCAGGGTATCCACGCGGGCCCAACCAGCCGCGATGAGGTGGTCCTGGCACTTGTCCACGATGGCGGCCGCCTGCACCTTATCCGCCTTGCGGGCTGGCTGGATGCGGCGCACGAGGGAGAAGAGCACGGACTGGGCGCGATCGTCGATGAGCTTGGCCTGGTACACGGCGTCGAAAAGCGATGCCTCATTCGGGTTCACCAAGTCCACCAGCCCCTGCAAGCGAGTGGTGAAGCCGGTGCGGCGGCGGACCACTTCGGTGGCGGTCGTCGCGGCGTAACGCACGGTGTCCCATGGGGACATGTCATTCATCGCGCGGCCATATGCCGTGAGTAGATTCTTGCCCACCATCTGGATGAGGACGGTGTTGTCGCCCTCGAAGGTGGCGAAGACATCCGAGTCGGCACGGTAGGTGGTCAGGCGGTTCTCCGACATGTAGCCGGCGCCGCCGCAGGCCTCACGGCATTCTTGAATGGTGCGGATGGCGTGCTGGGTTTGCGCTGCTTTGATGGCGCCGGCGAGGGACTCCATCTCGCGGGAGGCGAACTTCTGCTCCTCATCCGGGGTGGTCACGGACCATGTGCCGGACTCCTGCTGGTCATTCATTTCCTGGTAGCGCTCCAGGATCTGGTTGTGGAGCAGGTGCAGCGCATAGGTACGTGCGAGCGGGATGAGCAGGCGGCGGCGGTGCTGGCGGTGATCGATGAGACGCTTTTCGGAACCGGTTGCGCCTTCGAACTGGCGACGTCGGTTGGCGTAGCGCAGTGCAATATCCAACGAGGCTTCAGTCGCGGCACCGGCAGCGCCCGCCACGCCCATGCGGCCGCGGATGAGCGTGCCCAGCATGGTGAAAAAGCGGGCGTTGGGATTCTCAATAGGGGAGGTGTACTTGCCTTTCTCGTCGACATCGGCGAACCGGTTGAGCAGGTTTACACGGGGGACCCGGACATTGTCGAAGCGCAATGTGCCGTTGTCCACGCCGACCAGGCCGCCCTTGTGGCCGTGGTCGCCCAAGGTGACACCCGGCAGGGAGTTACCCTCTTCGTCGCGAATCGGCACGATGATGGCGTGCACGCCGTGGCTGCGGCCATCGCTGCCCGGGGTGTAGAGCTGTGTAAAGACCACTGCAGCGCGGCCGTCCTTTGCGGCGTTGCCGATGTAGTTCTTTACCGCGGTGTCCTTTGGAGTGTTGATGATGAACTCATCAGTCTCCGGATCATAGGTAGCGGTAGTCTCCAGGGACTGGACGTCAGAACCGTGACCGCGCTCGGTCATGGCGAAGCAACCAGGTAGCTCAAGGCTGCTTGCCTTTTCTACCCATTCGAGGTGGCGTTCGGTGCCCAGCTGGTCGAGCGCACCTCCCCACAGGCCCCACTGCACGCCGGACTTGATGGCCAGGGAACCGTCGGCCCATGCCAGGCCTTCCAGAGTGAAGGTGGAAAGAATCGGCTTGCCCGGACCGCCATTGTCGCGGCGCAGTCCCTTTTGGAAGCCGCCGAAGTCGCGGACCTTTGCAAGGTTGTTAAAGGTGTGCTCGCGCTGCTCGGCAACCGAGAGCTCAGGACGTGGGAAGAGGCTTGGATCGTCGATGAATTCGCGCAACTCGTGGCGGAAAGAGGCGTGTGGGCCGTCGAGAAGCGCTCCCAGCTCGGTGGCCACGGAAGGCTTCGGAGTGGTGGGCAGGCGGCCTGGGCTGCGCGGCTCGGCTTGGGCTGGTGCAGAACGGCCGTCGCCGCGGCCAGGGTTTTGTTCCTTGTTGGAGTCTCTGCTCAGAGTCTTGGTGAGTGCCATGATGGGTTTCCTTAATTGATTGGGGAGTTTGGACAGGTGGTCTCTTTGGTGTTCTAGCGCTCGACGATGGCCGCCACGCCCTGGCCGCCGGCTGCGCAGATGGAAATCAAAGCGCGGCCGCCGCCGTTTTCTTCCAGAATCTTGGCGGTGGTGGCCAGGATGCGGGTGCCGGTTGCGGCGAACGGGTGGCCCGCTGCCAAGGAGGAGCCCTTTACGTTGAGCTTGGTGCGGTCGATGGGGCCGAGCGCGCCGGGCAGTCCGAGACGCTCGCGGCAGTAGGTCTCATCTTCCCAGGCGGTCAGCGTGGCCAGTACCTGGGAGGCAAATGCCTCGTGGACCTCATAGAAGTCGAAGTCCTGCAGGCTGAGGCCGTTGCGCTCAAGCAGGCGAGGAACCGCGTAGGTCGGTGCCATAAGCAGGCCGTCGCCGCCGTGGATGAAGTCCACTGCAGCGGTCTCGGAGTCCACCAGGTAAGCAAGCGGTTCGAGGTTATGCTGTGCGGCCCAGTCCTCGTTGCCAAGCAGCGCCACCGAGGCGCCATCGGTAAGCGGCGTGGAGTTGCCCGCAGTCATCGTGGCCTGGGTGCCGTGCTGCTGGGCGTCACGCTTGCCGAAGACTGGCTTGAGTTGCCCGAGCTTTTCCAAGGTGGAATCCGCGCGCAGGTTGGTGTCGCGGTTGACGCCCAAGAATCCGGTGGTCAGGTCAGTAAAAAAGCCCTCTTCCCAAGCCTGGTGCAGCTTCTGGTGGGACGCCAACGCCAGCTGGTCTTGGTCGGCGCGGGTGACCTTCAACTCGCGGGCGGTGATGGCCGCATGGTCACCCATGGAAAGGCCGGTGCGTGGCTCGCCGTTCTGGGGCTGCTCCGGCGCCAGCTGTCCCGGGCGAATGGACCCAATGAGCTGTGCACGCTGGGCCACGGTCTTGGCGCGAGAGAGGTTAATGAGGGTCCGGCGCAGAGAGTCGTTGACGGCGAGTGGTGCATCCGAGGTGGTGTCGGTGCCACCCGCGATGCCGGAGCTGATGCGGCCCCGGGCGATGGCGTCACCGACGTGGATGGCCGCTGCCAGCGAGGTGCAGCATGCCTGCTGGAGGTCGATGGCTGGGGTAGTGGAGTCGAGTGCAGAACCCAGGACCACCTCACGGGTGAGGTTGAAATCGCGGGAGTGCTTGAGAACTGCGCCGGCGGCGACGAGTCCTAGGCGCTCGTCGTGCAGCCCATAGCGGGCGACGAGGCCGTCGAGCGCGCTCGTCAGCATGTCTTGGTTGGAGGCATGCGCGTATTCCTTGTTGGAACGAGCGAACGGGATACGGTTGCCGCCTAGGATTGCTACGCGGTGCGAAGTGGTGGTCATTGCGACTCCTTGGTGGGAAATCCTTGCTAGGAACGTGCTAGGAAAAAGTTTTCACTCAAATGCTCTACATCACAGGCTGAATGATATTGTTAGTTCTATCACTTAATTAACTAAACTTGCAAGCTACTACATAAAGGCTTGCAACCTTGTTAAGGGAAGGAATTTAAATGCCAAAAATTAACTTCGCCGAGAAACTGATCAACTCCCCTGTCGCCGCCAAGGCAGGCGTGCCGCAGGGGTATCCATTGCGCCGCTTCACCCCCGGCGAGCCGGCTCTCGACGGCCCGGTTGTCATCGGAGCAGCAGGGGAGGGGCGCATCGCCACATTCCTTAACTCGCAGCTCGCGGTGGACTATCAGCTGTTGTCCGTGACTGCGGAGTCCAAGCGCGCAGCGCTCGTCTTCGACGCCACCGGGATCTGCAAGCCCGAACAGTTGCGCGAGCTCTACGACTTCTTCCACCCGCAGTTGCGCAACCTCACCGCCAACGCGCGCCTGCTGGTCATCGGCACCACCCCGGAGGCCGCCGATACCGTCGACGCCCGCATTGCGGCCCGTGCCCTCGAAGGCTTCACGCGCTCCCTCGCAAAAGAGATGTGTAAGGGCGGCACCGTAAATCTGGTGTGGGTCGACCCGGCAGCCACCGCTGAGGTGGAGTCCACCGTGCGCTTCTTCCTCTCCGGCAAGTCAGCGTTTGTGGACGGCCAGGTGGTGCGCGTCAAGGCTGGTTCTTTCGGTGAGGACCATGATTGGTCCGCCCCATTGGCTGGCCGTTTAGCCGTGGTTACGGGCGCTGCGCGCGGCATCGGAGCCACCATCGCGGAGGTCCTCGCTCGCGAGGGTGCAGACATTATTTGCATCGATATTCCGGGCGCCAGCGAGCACCTCAGCGCCACTGCCAACAAGGTGAAGGGCACGGCACTGCCGCTCGACGTCACGGATGCCGGTGCCGCCGCGGCCATCGCCAAGCATGCGCAGGATCGCTACGGCCGCGCCATCGACGTTATCGTCCACAACGCCGGCATCACTCGCGACAAGCTGCTGGCCAACATGAACGAAGGCCAGTGGGATGCAGTGTCGGCCGTCAACCTCCTGGCACCGGTGCGCATCACCGAGGAGCTCATCGAAAATGGTGACCTCGCCTCGGGCGCAGCCGTTGTGGGCGTGTCCTCCATGGCGGGTATTTCCGGTAACCGTGGCCAGACCAACTACGCCACCACCAAGGCGGGTGTCATTGGGCTTGTCGACGCCCTCCAACCGCTCCTCGCCGAGTCCGGTTCCACTATTAACGCGGTGGCCCCTGGCTTCATCGAGACCGCGATGACCGCCGCCATGCCCACCGGCCCGCGCGAGATTGGCCGCCGAATCAACTCGCTGCAGCAGGGCGGCCAGCCTGTCGACGTCGCTGAGACCGTGGCTTACTTCGCGGCCGCCTCCTCCGCGGCCGTTTCCGGCAATACCGTCCGCGTCTGCGGACAGAACATGATGGGAGCCTAAATGACTGCGCTCAACGTAGTGAACCTGCCCGCCGTTCCGGAGCTCAGCGAGCTCTACCGCAAGCAGGTGACCAAAGCGGTTCCCGCCATGGTGCCAGGCCTGAAACCCAAACGCACAATCAATGACCCGGCAACCGCCTTCCGTGTCGATGACGTCTGCATCGATCCCGTTCACCTCGCCCGCTACTGCCAGGCAGTGGGATTCCGCCTTGGCAACGAAGCGCCAGTGACCTACCCCTACGCCCTGGCCTTCCCCTTAGCGGTGAAGGTAATGGACTCACCGGGTTTCCCATTCCCGGCGATGGGTATCGTGCACCTGTCCAACAAGATTGAACAGTTCCGCCCCCTCCATGTCGAGGACACGTTCACCATCAATGTCCACGCGGAAAACCTCCGCCCGCACCGCAAGGGTTTGGTCCTGGACATGATTACGTCCATCTACGTCGAGGACGTGTTGGTCTGGCAGCAGACCTCCGCCTTCTTAGGCCCTGGCGCTAAGTTCTCTTCCTCCACCCCAGAAGAAGTTGCATCCCGCCCAGAAGCCACCCGCTTCCTGCCGCAGCCGCAGGCCCCAGCTGCCGGAACCAACCCCGTTTCGACCCTCCGCTTTAGCCCCGAGCCCACCAAGGTCTATGCGGAAGCGTCCGGCGATAAGAACCCGATTCACACCTCACGGGCGGGCGCCAAGCTCTTTGGCTTCCCCAATACCATTGCCCACGGCATGTACACGCATGCCTCGATGCTCACCGCGCTGGAGGGGCGGCTCCCCGAAGCCGTCCGCGTCCAAGCCGACTTCTACAAGCCGGTCATTCTTCCCGCGTCCACCGCGCTCTTTGCCAGCGAGCACGACCGCGCGTGGACGCTCGAACTACGCAAGGCCAAGGACGTCGACAAGCTGCACGTGGCAGCCGCCGTCGAGCCGTTCAGCTAACCAGCACCTAGCTGGGCTCACCGCTTGGCTAGTCTAGGTGCTGGTGCTGCGGTGCCACCACGAGCGGCTTCGGGGAGTATTGTCCGCGCAGGTTACGCAGAATGCCGGCGTGCTCCCACAGTGCCTTGTCTTCAGCCGTCTTCGGCGTGAACTGGCGTGCTGCAATCGGCTGCCAGTCCGCGTCCATCGCCATGTAGGACACCGTGGCGTGGATGGCGGTCTCCAAGTTCTGACGTCCGCCGCGGGGGTTGCCTGAGCGTACGTGAATGGACATCTGCATTGAGCGGGCGTCGGTTCGCATCATGCGGGCGTCGACCTCGATGAGGTCACCGATGGAAATCGGGCGGTAGAAGCGAATGCCGCCGGCGTAGACCGCCACGGTGTGCTCGCCGGACCACTCCATGGTGCAGGCCGCGCCCGCCTCATCGATCCACTCCATGGCGGTGCCGCCGTGGACCTTGCCGCCCCAGTTGACGTCGGTCGGCTTGGCCAGGAAGCGGTTGATCATGCGCGGGGCGTCGGAGGGCCCGTCATAAGTCTGCTTCTCCATCTCTTCCTCGATGGCCTTGCGCAGCTCAATGCGGGATTCCGCGGCTTCCCAAACGCGGCGGTGATCGTCGGAGGAAGGTTCAAAGGAAGGAACTGGGGTGGATTTGCCGGTTTCCGGGTCCTTGGCCACGAAGATGACCAGGCAGTCGCACGCGCGGGTGAAGATGCCGTCGCGCGGATCGGCAGATAGCACCTCGTTCACGATGTGCATCGAAGAACGGCCCGTCATTGCGATGCGCGAGCGCACCTCCACCAGGTGGCCCGAAGGGATCGGGCGAGTGAAGTGAATGTGTCCCACATAGGCGGTCACGCAGTACATTCCGGACCACTGCACCGCGCATGCGTACGCGGCCTTATCGATCCACTCTAGGACGCGGCCGCCGCCAATGCCCTGCGCACCAGCGATGGTCATGTCCGTGGGCGCCGCCATGAATCGAAGCGTGATCGATGGCGACTTTGCGGTTTCAGTATTCTCTTGTTCCGGAAGGGTAAGTGACATGCATAGAAAGTTATCAGGGAGGCCGGATTAGCGCATGAAAAATAAGGTAGACCCAGCGGCCACGCGCGCTGCCGTGGTGGCGGTCCAAGACTGGATAAAACGCCCCGATGAGGTGGAAAAACCAGGTAGGGCATTGCTTGCCGACGCCGTGCGGCGCACCGCCCGCACCCTCGAAGCGGACGCGCCGGGGCACTCGGTGGAACTGCGGGTGCCCCCATTCGTGGCAGTCCAGTGCATCGAGGGTCCCCGTCATACCCGCGGCACTCCACCCAATGTGGTGGAGACCGACGCTTTGACATGGTTGCAGCTGGCTACAGGCTTGCTCAGCTGGGAGGACGCCGTTGGCGCAGCTCAGGTGGATGCCTCTGGCTCGCGCTCAGGGGAAATCGCTGCATGGTTGCCCATCATTCCGTTAGTCTCTACCGGCCACAACGGCTAGGATTGCAGCCGTGGTAGCTGAACTAACTCCCCATATCACCAATCTCGATGATCGCAGCGAGACCGAACCGCGCGAGGAATGCGGTGTCTTTGGCGTCTGGGCCCCGGGCGAAGAAGTATCGAAGTTGACCTACTTCGGTCTGTTTGCACTGCAGCACCGCGGCCAGGAGGCTGCCGGTATCGCTGTGGGTGATGATGACAGCATCGTCGTATTCAAAGACATGGGCCTCGTGGCCAACATCTTTGATGAATCCATCCTCGCGTCCCTGCAGGGCAACGTCGCCGTGGGACACACGCGCTACTCCACTGCGGGCGGTAAGGAATGGTCCAACGTGCAGCCCATGTTCGGCACCTCGCCGAGCGGCGTCGATATCGCGCTGGGCCACAACGGCAACCTGGTCAACTACCTTGAGCTGCGCGCTGAGGCAATCGATCGAGGGCTCATTAAGCCGCATGAAGAGTCGGTTTCTGACTCCATGTGCTTGTCCATGCTGCTTGCCGACGGCGTGAGTGAGGACGTTAGCGTCTTTGAATCGGCGCGCGCCCTGCTCCCTCGCGTTAAAGGTGCATTCTGCCTGACCTTTACTGATGGCCACACCCTCTACGCTGCGCGCGACCCGCACGGCGTGCGCCCGCTGGTGCTGGGCCGTTTGCCAAAGGGCTGGGTCGTGGCTTCGGAGACTTGTGCGCTCGATATCGTCGGCGCGCAGTTCATCCGCGAGATTGAACCGGGCGAGCTCATCTCCATCAACGAGGCGGGCATCCGCTCGGAGAAGTTCGCGGAGCCAACTCACCACGGTTGCGTCTTCGAGTACGTCTACCTGGCACGTCCTGATACCGACATCAAGGGCCGTTCGGTGAACGCGACGCGTGTGGAAATTGGGCGTCGTCTAGCGCGGCAATACCCGGCCCCAGATGCGGACCTAGTCATTCCTGTGCCTGAGTCTGGTAACCCGGCGGCCGTGGGCTATGCCCGCGAGTCCGGCATCACCTTCGCGCACGGCCTGGTGAAGAATGCCTACGTTGGTCGCACCTTCATTCAGCCCACACAGACCCTGCGCCAGCTGGGCATCCGCCTGAAACTGAACCCGTTGCGCGAGGTCATCGAGGGCAAGCGCCTCGTGGTGGTGGATGACTCCATCGTCCGAGGCAACACCCAGCGTGCGCTCATCCGCATGCTGCGTGAGGCAGGCGCTGCCGAGGTGCACGTGCGCATCGCCTCGCCACCGGTGAAGTGGCCGTGCTTTTACGGCATTGACTTCGCATCCCCGGGCGAGCTCATCGCTAACGCCAACCCGTCTGATGACCCGGAAGTAGTCTGCAAGACTATCTGCGACGCCATCGGTGCGGACTCCCTCGGCTTCGTCTCCATTGCGGAGATGGTCGCCGCGACCGAACAGCCGCAACACGAGCTGTGCACCGCTTGCTTTGACGGTGTCTACCCACTCGGCCTCCCGGCCGGCAACCCGAACGCTGAGGCCGTGCGCTCCTTGCTCGGCTCTGAATCTTAAAAGACTTGAAGGACTCAACAATGAGCGAGAACACTTACGCCGCAGCAGGCGTCAGCATCGAAGAAGGCGACCGTGCCGTTACCCTGTTTGCCCCGCACGCAAAGCGTGCCTCCCGCCCGGAGGTCATGGGCGGTCTCGGCGGTTTCGCCGGCCTGTTCAAGCTGGGCGATTACAAGGAGCCGGTCCTGGCCGCGGGTTCCGACGGCGTGGGCACCAAGCTGGCTGTGGCGCAGGCCATGGACAAGCACGACACCATCGGCATCGACCTCGTGGCAATGTGTGTGGATGACCTCGTGGTCTGTGGCGCTGAGCCGCTGTTCCTGCAGGACTACATCGCTGTGGGCAAGGTCGTGCCGGAGAAGGTCGCGGAGATCGTGAAAGGTATTGCTGAGGGCTGCGTCCAGGCTGGCGCTGCGCTCCTCGGTGGTGAGACCGCTGAGCACCCGGGCGTAATGGATCCGGAGGAGTACGACGTTTCCGCAACTGCAGTCGGCGTTGTTGAGGCTGACTCCATCCTGGGCCCGGACAAGGTCCGCGACGGAGACGTCCTCATCGCCATGGCTTCCTCTGGTCTGCACTCTAACGGCTACTCCTTGGCTCGTTACGTCCTGCTGGAGCAGGCTGGCCTGCCTCTTGACGGCCACATCGAAGAGCTTGGCCGTACCCTGGGCGAGGAGCTGCTTGAGCCGACCCGCATTTACGCCAAGGACTGCCTGGCGTTGACCGCTGAGTGCAACGTTTCCACCTTCTGCCACGTCACTGGCGGTGGCCTGGCTGGCAACTTGGAGCGCGTTATCCCTGAGGGCCTGACCGCTGAGGTCAACCGCTCTACGTGGACCCCAGGCCAGATTTTCAAGACCATCTCCTCCGTGGGCAAGGTTTCCCTCGAAGAGATGGAGAAGACCTTCAACATGGGCGTTGGCATGATTGCGGTTGTCTCCCCGGAGGACCGCGAGCGCGCTATGGCCATGATGGCTGCCCGCCACGTGGATGCCTGGGAGTTGGGCACCATTCGCGCTGCGGGCGAGGGTGAAGCTCGCGTCATCATGAATGGTGAGCACCCGAACTTCTAAGCCCGTCCAACCACTTCTGCTTTCGGCCTTCCAGTCTCTGCCACATCGCGGTGGAGGAGGGGAGGCCGTTTGTGGTTTGCCATTTGGGGCGTCTGTCCCGCGGCAGCCAAATGCAGTCGGAGCCTAGTGTGGCTCCAAATGGTGAGGTTACACTGTAATCACTGTGACTGCAGTGAGCTCCTGGGGCGGGTGACGCCTCACCTCACCATTTGTTCCTCACCATTTGGAAATGCCGGCCGAGGGAAGGCCGAGGGAAGGCCGAGGGAAGGCCGAGGGAAGAGCAGGGGCGGCTCAGGCAGACCAGGGAAGAGGCCGTGAAGAGCAAGACAGTGCGGGTAAGAGCAGGGCAACGCGGGAAAGAGCCGGACAGCGGCCAAAAGCAAAGGGCCGCAACCGCGCGAAGCGGCTGCGGCCTACAGCTGGAGTTCCAGCGGCGAAAAGGAAAGCGCCTTAGCGCTTGCCCTCGTCGTCTTGGTCGTCTTCGTCCCACTCGTCGACGTAGTCGGCATAAGGATCTTCGTCCTCATAATCGTGGGAGTTATTCGGGTTTTGGGAGGCGAGCTCCCGCTGGAGCGAATCCAGATCCATTTCGGGCGAATTGTACTTCAGCTGGCGTGCAACTTTGGTCTGCTTTGCCTTTGCGCGTCCGCGTCCCATGTGCATGACCCCCTTGAGGTGAGTAGGGCGTTCCAGGGATTCTTGGACGCCCCATCGGCTTAAATCTAAAAGTGAATCTTCCTGTTAGACACAATAGCCTGTGTGACGAAAAAATTCCGAACCACCCCCTAGTTATTGCAAAAGTAGTGGTATAACTCGCCTCTTTCGGCCATTGAGTTAGCGGCCACGCAGCTTTTCCACGGCCGCGCGCCCAGCCTTGGCCCCTTCGTCGGTAGGCAAGGAGTCCTCTTCCACAGACGCGGCAACGTCGCCGATCGTTAGCTGACCGCCCGTGAGCGCGGAACGCTTGATCAATGCCAGGGCAATCGGGCCATAGTCGCAGTCATCGACAATGGTGCCCAGTCGACCCACGCGGCGCCCGCCCAGGGTTACCTCGTCACCAATCGCAGGCCGGTTTGGAGCCGAGCCATCGAGGTAAAGCATCACCAGCAAGCGCGGGGAACGGCCGAGGTTCTCCACGCGGGCCACGGTTTCCTGCCCGCGGTAGCAACCCTTGTCCAAGTGCACAAAGGCCGGTCCCTGCGAGCGGCGAATCCAGTGCGGTACCTCATGCGCGATTGCTTTGTCGTCCAAGTCCGCGGCGAGCTCAGGTTCCAACGCGCGCACGCGCTCCGCGGTAAATGCCATCAACCCCACGAGGGTTCCGCCGGCTGCCTCCAGATCGGCCACGGCCTCACCGAGGCGCGAGCGCGGAATCAGGTGGTCGGTGCGATGGGGCCCGCGCCATACGACGTCCCGGGAAAGTACCGCATCAGCCGGTGCGGGAAGCGCTTCGCCCAGCACAGTCACCACGGCTAGATCCGCCTCTTCCACGGTTACCTGGGACCAGAAGATCATCTTGGTCAAAAAGCTCAGCAGCGAATCGAACTGCGCTGCAGGCACGTCGAGATAGAACGCATCCTCGACACGGGAGAGGTCTACCTGGTGGAGCACGTGGCCCTGCATATCGAGGTCGAGTGCGCCGGCATGGAAGCCGGAGGAGACGTCGTCTAGCTTCTGCGAAAGCAGATTATTTAGGAACGTTGCGGCTTCAGGGCCTGCAACTTTGATGACACGGCGCTGGGATCGGTCCACAATCGCGGAACCGGTCTCTACTGCTCGCTGCTCCACGAGCGGATCGCCATAGTGCCAGGCGATACCGACGGCATCGATAAGCGTGGCGTCTTGGATTTCTGATGCGCCGGGGCGCTGAAGAAGTGGCGAAGAATAACTCACGGGTTCCGATGGTAGGGCATAATGAAAAATATGGAGTTCACGCCTCGAAAAGAGCCGGTCATCTACGTTGTTGAGCCTTATGGCGGCTCGGTGCGCAAGCATTTGCCGTCGTTGCCGCTCGTCTATTGGGATGACGCCGCAGTTACCCGGGGAGACGGAATCTTTGAGTCTCTGCTTATCCGCGATGGCAAGGCCGCGAACCTCGCGCGCCATGGCCAACGATTTATTAACTCGGCGCTGGCTCTCGAGCTGCCCGAGCCGCAGTTGGAGAAGTGGGAAGAGGCCACCAACCTGGCTATCGCCGACTATTTCGGGCCTGATGGCCAAGGCGAGGCCAAGTGCACCTGGACCTATACCCGCGGGCGCGCCTTGACCGGGCACCCCACCGCGTGGGTAGTGGTGCAGCCCATCGACGCCAAGATTATTGAGCAGCGTGCCAAGGGAGTGAAGGTCATGACCACACCGCGGTTGTGGCAGGTGGCTGAGGAGCTTCCCGCCAAGACCCTGAACTACGCGGCCACAATGGCCACGCTGCGCCTGGCGCGAGGCAAGGGCTTTGAGGACGTGATCTTCACCGACCCGGAGACGGGCTTGGTGCTGGAGGGCGCGACGTCGACAGTCGTGGCGGTACGCGGTGACAAGCTGCGTACCCCGGCGGGCAAGGGAATCCTGCCGGGCACTACCCAGGCCGCGCTTTTCGAGTACGCCACGGAAAAGGGCTATCGCTGCAAGGCCAAGGAGATCACCCCTGGATACCTGGAGCGCTCTGACTCTGTGTGGTTGGTCTCCTCGGTACGTACCGCTGTGCGCGTGACTAACCTTGATGGGACAAGGCTAAAGGCCCCAGATAACGCTGCGGAAATCCGGGACCTCTTGGATGCTGCTCTGGCGCGTTAGCCTGCCACGCGGGTGAGCTCAGCGGACATGTAAGGGCGCATCTCGCCGTCGACCATGCGCTCGTCTACCCAGCCGAGGTTGTTGTTCGGCATCAAGCCGTACATGCGCTTGCCCGGGCCAAAGTTCTTCGGGCCCGTCTCCGTGACCATGGTGGAGGCGGATTCCAGCTGCCATGCACGCTCGTTGAAAGGCTCGCCGTAGAAGATTTCCACGATGCCGTTGGAAGAGGTGTAGGTCATTTCGATCTCGTCCTTGAGCGAGATGCGCCAGAAGCCGCTTTCACGGATATCCGCGCCGCTTGGCTTGCCTTCGGAATCGATGCGCCAGGTGCGAGAACTAAAGGTGAGGTAATTTTCGCCGTCGTGGCTCACGATGAGCTGCTGGCCAAAGCTGTACTGCTCGCCGGTGGTGTCATGTGCTTGGCCTTCGCCCTGCCATACGCCCACGAGGGGAAGGAGAGCCAGCAGGCCGTCGTGCAGGGAAGGACCCTGGCGCAGGTTAGCGGTCTCTTGCGCGAGTGGGTTCTCCACGATGTCTACTGCAGGGATATTGCGGGAAGCTGCGTCTTTCCACGCCTCCGCGGCGTGGTTTACGGCGTCGTTGCCGTTGATCTTCTGGGTGCTATTTTCGTTGCTACTTTCGCTCATGACGCACCAGCCTAGTCGTCTATGTACGTCAACAACCACTAGGCTGGTTCGCTGTGCGAGTACTAGCAATTTCAAATCCGAACTCGACTTCTCAGAGCGATGCCTTGTTCCGGCAGGTCATTCCGCTGCTTCGCGACGTCGAAGGCGCTCACATGCGCATGCAGTTCACCCATTACGCGGGGCATGCGGAGGAGATCGTGCGCGGAATGACACGCACTGATTTCGACGCCATCGTGGTCTTTGGCGGCGACGGGACCGTTAACGAGGTGGTCAACGGCCTGTTGGGGCCGGCTGACCGAAAGGACCGTCCGCGACCTGAAGAGCTTCCTGTCCTCGGCGTAGTTCCCACCGGTTCCGCGAACGTCTTTGTGCGTGCACTGGGAATTCCCAATACCCCGGTGGAGGCGGCCCACGTCTTGGCTCGCCTCATGGAGCGCGACACCCGCCGCAAGATTCACCTGGGTACGTGGAACGACCGTTGGTTTGCGGTCAACGCTGGTTTTGGTTTGGACGCCGACGTTCTTGCCCGAGTCGATCGCGCACGAGAGATGGGCTTTTCGGCCACGCCGCTGCGCTACCTCGCGGTTTCCGCGCAGGCTTACCTGCGGGCGCGCGTCATCCCACCGGAGATTTCCGTGCACGCGGTCAGCCGCGCAGGTGAGAAATTCACCGCCCACAAGGTCCCGCTGATGTTTACCTCGAATACCAACCCATGGACGTTCCTGGGCCCGCTTCCCGTGGTAACCAACCCGCGCAACTCCTTCGACGCGGGCCTGGGGCTATTTGGAGTTTCTGACTTGGGCGGCATCCATGGCCTAGTGGGCATGCTGCACCTGATGGGCGTGGACCGTCGGCGCTTGCTGTCCAAGATCACGCAGGCGCGTGCGCTGCAGTTCGACGATGCACAATCGGTTGATTTGGAGACGCCAACTCCGAAGCGCTTCCAAGCCGACGGCGAGTCCGTGGGCAAGTTCACCGAGGTGCACCTCGAATCGGTGGCAGATGCCATTGAGGTCTTCGCGCCCCTGCAGCCGCGCCCGCCCCACGAGCGGAGCGTGCGAGAGATTCTGCGCGACTTGATTCGCATCAAGTAGGCGCTGCCAGGCAACCGAGTTGCTAGTCCGCGAGCCACCCCCAGGGCTAGCTGCCCTCGTTAACCTTCTCCGCAGTGTCCTCCGCCTTTTGCTCGGCGTCCTTAACGGCCTTCTCCTCTGAGCCCTCTATTTCGAGAGGGGACAGCTGCGTGGACTTGAGCTTGATGTTGCGGCGTTGGACCTCGAAGGTGATCGAGCCGCCGTGGAGCTTGACGGACGTCGCCTGTGCAGGAAGTGGCAGCTCGCGGGTATCGAACTGGAGGGTAAAGGCCTTGATAAGGCGCGGGTCTTCGGTGTCGTAGACGTTCATGTGGAACTGCTCGCCGACCAAGCGCAGCGCCACCTTCACGGTGGACTTCTTTGTATCGCCCGGCAGCGTGCCCGTCAGCTCAGCCTCTGCCGCGGTGCCTCCGATGGGGGAGATGTTGTCGGGGTTGGCAATCGAGAGATCCGTAATCCCTAACAAACGTCCGAGCGCTACGCCATCGAGGCTGATACCGCGCGTGTACGTGGATACTGGTGCGCCCTCAAACTTGCCGCTGAAAACCTGCTGCGGCGTGATGGTGATGTCACGCATTGTGGTTGAGGCGTTGACCATGCCGAGCTTGGGTACCTCGACGTCGAGCGACTGCACCTCGAGATAAGGAATCTCCTTGGTTAGCGCAGCCAATGTATAAGGGATGCCGCCAATATAGACGTCGGGAGTGTTCTCCAGGCGCGAGACCGCCTTCGATTCCTGAGCCACTGTGTGCTCAGCGTGCATGGCCACTGCGGAGTCGCTAAGCCAAGCGATGCCGCCCACCAAGGCGACGACACCAAGGCGGACAATATGGCGGTTGATTTGGAGAACAGTCACCCCTCTATTCTTACCGCACGTACCCTGGTGGGCATGAATATCGAATCCCTGAATCTCACCCAAGACGCCGATCTCGCAGACAAGGTACGCGCTGGTGCCGAGCAAGCGCGCCGGGCAGATGGCATCGCGCCCTTGTCCGAGCAGTTCCTGCTTGGCCTGAGCGATGCGCGCTTGGAGCACCAGCATTACCTCGCCAAGGAAGGCGAGCAGGTAGTCGGTATCGCCGCTGTGGCCGGGCAGGATGTGGAGCTTTTTGTTCACCCCTCTCATCGCGGGCACGGCCTGGGCCAGGGCCTCATTGAACACGTTCGCGCCGCCCAGCCGCATGCCCATTTCTGGGCGCACGGGAACCTGCCGGCAGCACGCGCGTTGGCGGCCCGCAACAATCTGCACCTGGTGCGACAGCTGCTGGTGATGGAGGTAAACGGGCAGAACCTGGCCAAGCACGCCGCGCTTGACGACGCCCCCTTTACCCACCTTAGTTACACCGATTCCGTTCAGCGGTGGGGCAAGGACTGGGTGGAACAGGAATGGGTGCGCGCCAACAACGAGGCATTCTCGTGGCACCCCGAGCAAGGTGGCTGGGATCTTGAGCGCTTGCACCGCGGAATGGAGGCGGATTGGTTCGATCCGGCGGACGTCCAATTCATGTGGGATGAGGAGAAAACCTCACCTCAGGGTGCTCCAACGATGGTCGGATTCCACTGGACCAAATGGCACACAGAAGAAACTCCTGAGTTTGGTGAGGTCTACGTGATCGGTCTTTCGGAGGCTTATCGCGGTCAAAAACTAGGCGGTCCATTGCTTCACGACGGCCTTCACCGCATGGTGGAAAAGGGAGCTGAGCGGGTAATTCTCTATGTTGAGGCGGATAACGAGCCGGCCGTGACGGCGTATGAACGTTTGGGCTTCGAAGTTATTGAAGACCATTCCGTCTATTCGGATCGTGATTAGCCTCATGCGGATTGGGGACATGTTCACTTTTTGTTCACCTGAAACTACTACTGCGGTTAACCCGCTCCGGTTAGCTTTACATCCCGTGAGTTAACCGCGGTGTTGGTAATCATCTTTCAGCTCTTTCGCGAAATACCAATGCGAAGTGCGGTTTCCTCGGACTAACAATCTCTGTTCTTCGTTGAAAGGTTTCCCGTGACCCGCAACTTCAAGCGCACTGCTGCAATCTTCGGCATCATCGCCGCAACTTCCACCGGCCTCGTTGCCTGCTCTGAGTCCGGCTCCGGCTCTGAGGGCGGCTCTGAGGTCTCCGGTGACCTCACCGGCGAGGGTGCTTCTTCCCAGAAGAGCGCAATGTCCGTCTTTGAGAAGGCATTCCTGGCTGACTACCCAGACGCTAACTTCTCTTACACCTCTTCCGGTTCCGGCGCGGGTGTTGAGGCCTTCACCAACGGCACCGTTGACTTTGCTGGTTCCGACTCCGCTCTGAAGGAAGACAAGGGTGAGGTTGAGGCTGCCAAGGAGCGTTGCGAGGGCAACGACGCATGGCACCTGCCAACCACCATCGGCCCAGTTGCTATCGCTTATAACCTGGGTGACACCGAGGTCAACCTGAAGACCGAGACCCTGGCAAAGATCTTCAAGGGCGAGATCACCAAGTGGAACGACAAAGAGATTAAGGCTGCCAACGAGGGCACCGAGCTTCCTGACACCGACATCACCGTCATCTTCCGTTCTGACGAGTCTGGTACCTCTGACAACTTCCAGAAGTTCCTGAAGACCGCTACCGGTAACTGGGACGATGAGGGCAAGCAGTTCCCAGACGCTGTCGGTGAGGGCGCAAACGGCTCCTCCGGTGTTGCTGACCAGGTTGCTTCCATCGAGGGTGCAATCACCTACGTTGAGGCTGGCTACGCACACCAGAAGGAAGGCGACGGCGTTAAGATTGCCAAGATCGACTTCGGCAACGGCCCTGTAGAGCTCTCCAACGAGTCCGTCGGTGTTGCACTCGACAACCTGGCATTCAAGGAGACCGGCTCCGAGCACAACATGGTTGTTGACTCCGAGGCTCTCTTCGGTTCCGACACCGCTGGTGCTTACCCACTCATCCTCACCACCTACAACATCGTTTGCTCCGCTGGTTACGATGAGGAGACCTCCGCTCTGGTGAAGGCCTTCATGAACACCGTTCTGGAGAACCAGAACGCTGACCTCGAGGCTGCTGGCTTCATCCCAGTCGCCGGCGACCACCTTGACCGCCTGAAGGCTGCGGTCGAAGCAATCCAGTAATCCTCTGGGCCCATACACTGCTTGCCCCCAAATCCGTTCCACTGAGCGCCTTTGGGGGCTGCGGTATGTCTTATAATTTCCAAACTTTCCGTTGAAAAGGATTTCGTAGTCTCATGGCAGACAACAATCTCACCACGGCGCCGGTCGATGAGCAGGACGTAATCGCAACGTCCCAGCCTGCACTCGGCACTGACGGTTCTGAGGTAGCTTCCGTTGCTACCGGCGCGGGCGTAAAGCGCCCCGGCGACCGCGTCTTTGAGTTCCTCTCCACTGCTTCCGCAACGCTCATCACGGTGATGATTGCGGCTATCGCTGCCTTCCTGATTTGGCGCGCAGTTCCTGCGCTCAACGTCAATGAGGGCGGATTCCTGGGATTCTTTACCTACGGTCAGCGTTGGGAAACCAACGACACCGACGCAATGAAGTTCGGTATCCCGACCATGTTCGGATCGACGATCCTCATCTCCGTCGTGGCTTTGTTGATTGCCATGCCGATTGCACTCGGTATCGCCATCTTCCTTTCCAACTACGCTCCGGCACGCGCGGTTAAGCCACTGGGCTTCCTCGTTGACATGCTCGCAGCAGTTCCTTCGATTGTTTACGGTCTGTGGGGCTGGCAGGTGCTCGGCCCAGCTTTGTCGGGCTTCTACACCTGGCTGCACTCTTGGGCTGGTGGCTTCTTTCTCTTCACGACGTACGACAACTCGCCCTCCTTCACTACCGGCCGCAACATTTTTACCGGTGGCATCGTGCTGGCAGTGATGATTCTGCCGATTATCGCTGCTACCGCACGTGAGGTCTTTGTCCAGACGCCTCCGGGCCAGATCGAGTCCGCTTTGGCACTCGGCGCGACCCGCTGGGAAGTTATCCGCATGACCGTTCTGCCATTCGGTATGTCCGGCTACATCGCAGGCTCCATGCTGGGTCTGGGCCGTGCACTGGGTGAGACCATGGCTCTGTACATGGTTGTCTCCCCGCTGATTGACTTCCGCTTCTCGCTCTTCGACGGAGGTACTACCTTCGCAACGGCGATTGCTCTAGCAGCTTCCGAGTTCGGTAACGAGATGCGTGCAGGTGCATACATCGCGGCCGGTCTCATGCTGTTCTTCCTGACCTTCGTGGTCAACGCCATTGCCCGTTCCATCGTGAAGAACAAGTAGGAGGAAGAAAACAATGTCTACTCCAGTAAAGACTCTGCCTCAGAATTCCGGTTCTGTCTTCCTCGATATCTCTGCAGGCCGCAAGACTGCCAACAACGTCGCCACCATCATCGTGTGGGCCACGATGATTCTGGCCATGATTCCGCTCGTCTGGGTACTGTGGGAGCTCTTCACCCGCGGTGCTGGTGCCATCCTTAACCCCGAGTGGTGGACCCTTTCCCAGCGCGGAATCCTCGACACCGAAGCCGGTGGCGGTGCACTCCACGCCATTATCGGTACTTTTGTACAGACGATTCTCGCGACGCTTATCTCCGTGCCAATCGGTATCTTCACCGCTATCTATCTGGTGGAGTACTCCCGCGGTGGCCTGCTTAGCCGCCTGACCACCTTCATGGTGGACATCCTCTCTGGTGTTCCTTCCATCGTTGCTGCACTGTTCGTCTTCGCAATGTGGATTACTCTCTTCGGCTTCGAGCGCTCCGGTATGGCTGTGGCACTTTCCTTGGTTCTGCTGATGATTCCAATTGTCGTCCGCAACACCGAGGAAATGCTCCGTGTGGTCCCAATGGACCTGCGTGAGGCCTCTTACGCCCTGGGTGTTCCAAAGTGGAAGACCATTGCGCGAATCGTTCTGCCGACCGCCCTCTCCGGCATCGTCACCGGCATCATGCTGGCTGTGGCCCGTGTTATGGGTGAATCCGCTCCGGTTCTGGTCTTGGTGGGTTCCACCTCTTCCATCAACTGGGATGCAATGGACGGCGCTATGTCCTCCTTGCCGCTGATGATGCTCGACATGTACAAGTCCGGTGCACAGCCGGCTGTTCTGGACAAACTGTGGGGCGCTGCGCTCACCCTGGTCCTCATCATCGCAATCCTCAACATTGGAGCTCGCATCATTTCTGCGAAGTTCTCCGTCAAGAAGTAAAACGCCGTCCCACTTAAAACCTCTCAACAGGAGTATCTTTCAATGTCAAAGCTTGAGCTCAACGACGTGAACATCTACTACGGTGACTTCCACGCCGTACAGAACGTCAACATGCAGATTCCAGCACAGGCAGTTACCGCATTCATTGGCCCTTCTGGCTGTGGCAAGTCCACCGTTCTGCGTACCCTCAACCGCATGCACGAGGTCATCCCAGGTGCATCCGTGAAGGGTGAAATTCTTCTCGACGGCCAGAACATCTATGGCCCGAAGGTTGACCCAGTTTCCGTTCGCAACACCATCGGCATGGTGTTCCAGAAGGCGAACCCATTCCCAACCATGTCCATTGAGGACAACGTCGTGGCTGGCCTGCGTCTGTCTGGTGAGAAGAACAAAAAGAAGCTGAAGGAAGTTGCTGAGAAGTCCCTGCGTGGCGCAAACCTCTGGGACGAGGTTAAGGACCGTCTGGACAAGCCGGGCGGCGGCCTCTCCGGTGGTCAGCAGCAGCGTCTGTGCATCGCTCGTGCGATTGCAGTCGAACCAGAGGTTCTCCTCATGGATGAGCCTTGCTCCGCACTCGACCCAATTTCCACTCTGGCTGTGGAGGACCTCATCCACGAGCTGAAGGAAAACTTCACCATCGTTATCGTTACCCACAACATGCAGCAGGCAGCTCGTGTCTCTGACAAGACCGGTTTCTTCTCCCTCGAGGCGACCGGTAAGCCGGGCCACCTCGTAGAGTTCGATGACACCACCACCATCTTCAAGAACCCATCCAAGAAGGACACCGAGGACTACATCTCCGGCCGCTTCGGCTAAAGCACCAGTCTCACTTCTTGCTCGTTCCTGTGAACGCGTAGAGCCCTCGCACTCCTGCGACTATCTTGCTGCGGAATGCGAGGGCCCCTTTTATTCCCCGGATTGCGTGATACCGAATCCTGAAGTGTTTTTAGACTTGCGTAGATAATTTATGTGCAAACGCAGAAACCCGACTTATCCTCTTCAATTGCGGCTTGAAAAGGGCTAGTCGGGGTATTGCTTTTAGCGGCGGAACTGACGCTCCAATTCGGCCATGCGGGATTCGAATTCCTTATCCCGCTCTTCCTCGCTTAGCTTGGCCATGTATTCCTCTGGTGCCAAGCCCGTGGACAGGTAAATGATGCGGCCTGCCACAGCGACGCAGTGGTCCGCGAAGCGCTCGTAGTAGCGCGTCATTTGAGCGGTTTCAACTGCTTCGCGCACGCTTGCTTTCCACTCTCGTTGCGTTAAGTAGGAGAGGAGATAGTGGTTTATGTCGTCGACAGCGTCATCCTCAGAAGCCATCCTCAATGCGGTGTCGGGGTCCGGCGTAACGAGGATTTCGCGGAGCTTTTTACTCATGTCAGTGACGAGGCGGTAGAGCTCCTCGAAGTAGCCGATGCAGTCAGCAGGGAGGACGGACTCGGGGTGGCGGCGCCGAGCAGCGGAGGCGACGTGCTGCGCCAGGCGGCCCATGCGGTAGAGATCCTCGACGATGTAGATGGAGGAAACTACCTGGCGAAGATCCTTGGCCATGGGGTTTTCGAGGGCGAGGAGCAGCACTGCGCGTTCCTCGCAGCGAGTGCGAACTTCGTCGAGGTCATCGCGCAGCGACAGGGACTCCTCGGCCGGCTGGAGTTCGGATTCCAGAAGGGCTTCGGAGGCTTTGGTCATGATGGTGTGGACGATGTCTCGCATGATGATGAGGTCATGCGAGAAGTCGTCGAGGTGTTCGCGATAAGCGGTACGCATGTCGAGAATAATAGACCAATTTTTGGTCTAGCGCTCGTTAAGGTTTTATTTATCCACCGGAGTGCATGATTTCCGCGCCCTCCGGCACGGTAGCGTCCTCTGGGTCGTCCAGCCAACCTTCCGGAAGGACCACCTTGGCGGGTGAGCCTTGACGCCCACGGGCGCCATCTGCGTCGTCGGCAAGCGCCTGCGAATTAGCCCACGGTGCCAATAGTTCCCGCAGGTTATCCACGGATTCGACGCGTGCCAGGCCCGAGCGAACCTCGCCGCCGACTGGGAATCCACGCAGGTACCAACCCACGTGCTTGCGGATATCGCGGCTTGCCTGGCGCTCGCCGTCGTGCTGTGCAAGTAACTCTGCGTGGCGAATCATAGTCTTCGTTACTTCACCCAGTGTCGGCTCTGCCGGGATGGGCTCGCCGCGCAGCTCGGCGGATAGTTCTGCAAAGAGCCACGGGCGGCCCAAGCAGCCGCGACCGACGACGACGCCGTCGCAGCCTGTCTGCTCCATCATCGCGCGCGCATCGGTGGCCTTGAAGATGTCGCCGTTGCCAAGCACGGGAATGCCCGAGTCGGCGAGATGTTCCTTCAGGCGTGCGATCTCGTTCCAATCGGCATGACCCGAGTAGCGCTGCGCGGCAGTGCGTCCGTGGAGTGCAACCGCGGCTGCACCTTCCTCGACGGCGATACGGCCGGCGTCGAGGTGCGTATGGTGCTCGTCATCGATGCCCACGCGCATCTTTACGGTAACCGGGATGTCGGTTCCTTCAGTTGCCTTTACCGCTGCTGCGATAATGTTGCCGAAGAGGCGGCGTTTGTAGGGCAGGGCGGAGCCGCCACCACGACGGGTCACCTTAGGTACGGGGCAGCCGAAGTTCATGTCGATGTGGTCTGCCAAGTTCTCGTCCACAATCATCTTGGCTGCTTTATATGTGTACTCCGGATCGACGGTATACAGCTGCAATGAACGGGGGTTTTCTTCCGGCCCAAAGGTGGTCATGTGCATGGTCTTTTCATTGCGCTCCACGAGGGCGCGCGCCGTCACCATTTCGCACACATACAGGCCTGAGACGGTGCCTGTTTTCTCTATTTCTTGTTCGCGGCAGAGCGTGCGGAAAGCCACGTTGGTCACGCCCGCCATAGGGGCTAGGACAACGGGGGAGTTGAGCTCGATTTTTCCGATTGCAAGATTCACGCAGCCAATTGTGCTCTTTTAGCAGGTTGGGTGGCAAGTTGTCGAAGGCGGTGTGACGGGGGTGTGTAAGTTTGCGAAGATTTCGGTAAAACCTCAACAAGTTCGCTAATGTGGTGCATGTAACTCGCAGGGGTGGACCGTTACCTAGGTCTTTTCCCGTATAAAAAGGAGGATTTACCTTGTCCGATAGGATCGCATACGCGCCATTTAAGGACCTCGTTGTTTCTGCTGACGAGGCTGCAAAGTTTGTCAGCAACGGTGACCGTGTCGGAATCTCCGGCTTCACCGGTGCTGGCTACCCAAAGGCGCTGCCGACCGCCATCGCTGAAAAGGCTAAGGCTGCACACGCAGCTGGCGAAGAATTCAAGATCGATCTCTTCTCCGGTGCTTCCACCGCTCCGGACTGTGACGGTGTTCTGGCGGAGGCAGACGCTCTGCGCTTCCGCTCCCCGTACAACTCCGATCCGATGCTGCGTAACAAGGCAAACGCCGGTGAGATTCTTTACCAGGACATCCACCTGTCCCACTCTGGCCAGCAGGTTGAAGAGGGCTTCTACGGTGACTTCCAGGTAGCTATCATCGAGGTCGTTCGTATCCTCGAGGACGGCAATATCATCCCGTCCTCCGCAGTAGGCAACAACCTTGAGTATATCGAGGTTGCAGACAAGATTATTCTGGAAGTTAACTCCTGGCAGTCCGAGAAGCTCGAGGGTATGCACGATATCTACAAGATTGAGAAGCTGCCAAACCGCCAGCCAATTCCAATCACCAAGGTTGATGACCGTATCGGTACCACTTACATCGAGCTTCCAACCGAGAAGGTCGTTGCAGTTGTTGAGACCAATGCTCCGGACCGCAATGCTCCGTTTAAGGCACCGGATGAGGTCTCTGAGAAGATCGCCGCTAACTTCATCGAGTTCCTCGAAGGCGAGGTTGCTGCTGGACGCCTTGAGTACGACAAGTTCATCATGCAGTCTGGTGTGGGCAACGTGCCAAACGCTGTGATGGCAGGTCTGCTCGAGTCCAAGTTTGAGAACATTCAGGCATACACCGAGGTCATCCAGGATGGCATGCTTGACCTCATCGACGCAGGCAAGATGACTGTTGCTTCCGCGACCTCCTTTGCACTTTCCCCGGAGTACGCAGAGAAGATGAACGCTGAAGCTGAGCGCTACCGCAAGCACATCATCCTGCGTCCGCAGCAGGTCTCCAACCACCCGGAGGTTATCCGCCGCGTGGGTCTCATTTCCTCCAACGGCATGATTGAGGCCGATATTTACGGCAACATCAACTCCACCAACGTTGGCGGCTCCCGCATCATGAACGGCACCGGCGGCTCCGGTGACTTCACCCGCAACGGTTACATCACCACGTTCGTTTCCCCGTCTGTGGCAAAGGACGGCGCAATCTCCGCGATTGTTCCTTTCGTTTCCCACACTGACCACACCGAGCACGACACCATGGTCATCATCACCGAGTACGGTGTCGCTGACTTGCGTGGTCTCGCACCGCGTGAGCGCGTGGAGAAGGTCATCGCCGTGGCGCACCCGGATTACCGTCCGATGCTGGAGGAGTACTTTGAGCGCGCGAAGGCGAACAAGTTCGTCCACACCCCGCATGATCTGAAGACCGCATTCGATTTCCAGATCAACTTCGCTGAGAAGGGCGACATGCGCGGCTAATCGCTTGCAACGTTAACCCTCGGCAGTTTGCCGGGGGTTATTTCGTATTTACTGGACTGGGATACTAGACTGGTTCAGCGTTGGGCCTTTAGCTCAGTTGGTAGAGCTACGGACTTTTAATCCGCAGGTCCCGGGTTCGAGCCCCGGAGGGCCCACAGCAGGAATCCCTCGGCATAACGATGCCGAGGGATTTTTACTTGCCTGGTGGTTATCAGGGCTTTTGAGCCGGGGTGAAGAGAGCATAGGGAGAAACGTTTCTTCCAAACAATGCAGCCAAGCCGCGTCAGGTCGGTGGCCGGTGCAGCTATATTCAGGGCAACATCTGCGCCTGTGTTGCCGACGCAGCGTCCTGTGGATTCGCGGTGGGGGCTATTTTGCTATCAAGCGCTCAATCGGTCCTCCGCGCATGCAGGCGCATTATGAAATGATGCGCCCGCACATTAACAACAGCTACACCATCGGGTGTTTCTCGGACTCCAATCCTCGCGGAGGAGCGGGAGGGTTACCTCAACATTGTTGGGTAAAAAGCTTAGTGCTTGACCAGCTTTTTGATGGCGGTCATCGCTTCTTCTAGCTTTTCTTTGGCTACCTCGCCGTCCTCGGCGGCGGCGCCGGCCACACAGTGCTCGATATGGTCCTGGAGGAGTGCTAAAGAGACGTTTTCTAGGGCAGAGGTCACCGCGGAAATCTGCGTGATGATGTCGATGCAGTACTGGTCTTCCTCGATCATGCGATGGATGCCGCGGGCTTGACCCTCGATGCGCTTAAGGCGGGTAAGGTACTTTGCCTTGTTTTCACTATCCGCGTTGTAGCCGTGCACATGTGGCTCATGACAAGCGCAGGTTTCGTGCTGGTCAGACATGATGTTTCGCCTTTCGTCCGGGGCGATTTTGTATCGCGTGGCATCTCCAGTATATTTTTAAAACGTTGCTTCAAGGCAACGGGCCCCCATCGTCTAGCGGCCTAGGACACCGCCCTTTCACGGCGGCGGCACGGGTTCGAATCCCGTTGGGGGTACGAAGCTCTTTTGCTTCATACCGGTCTTTTTAAGGCCACAATTCAATATGGCCCTGTGGCGCAGTTGGTTAGCGCGCCGCCCTGTCACGGCGGAGGTCGCGGGTTCAAGTCCCGTCAGGGTCGCCATATTGCAAGCCGGTTCCAGGATTGGGGCCGGCTTTTGTCATGTCCAAGTCCCATTCCGGTGGCGCAATTGTGTTCTGGGTCATGCGCTCTTTGCTTAGAGCTTTAGTCGGTATCTGCGTGCAGTGTGTGCCCGAGACAATCGGTGAACAAGATAGGTATGGCAGCGGGGCACGACTAGGCCTGCTAGACGCGGTGGCTGCGCTGGTGCTTGCGCTGACTGGGGTGGCTACCTGGCCGACGCGTGCGGAGGATGCTGGCGCGACGTCGGAAAGCGCGGCGTGAATTTTGGATGCATCGAGCTCGATGACATAGCCAGGGTCAAAGTCGACCTTCGAGCCAGTGGGTTTCGATAGGCCGCAAGTCACGACCAACGCCGCACGGTCAAACGAGACTCAACGCGAGACCTATGGTGAGGATCGTCCTAACTGACAATTTGAGCGTCTCTGATCGACGATCTGGAGCCTTCGTTGGCAACTGTGCAGGTTTCTTCTTCTCGGCCGAGTGCTGGTCGCGTTAGCCCCGCCGTGGAAGCAAAGCAGCGCCAAATAGCCCTAAAGAATTGTCCTGAAATTGCTGTTAAGGTGCGGATTTGTCTAGCTTTAAGAACGTTGTGTAGAGTAATTATTCGTGCCAGAGAGCACAGCAACTATAGAATATGGCCCTGTGGCGCAGTTGGTTAGCGCGCCGCCCTGTCACGGCGGAGGTCGCGGGTTCAAGTCCCGTCAGGGTCGCCGAAGTCTTTAGTGGCTTCTGGCCAGATAGCTCAGTCGGTAGAGCACACGCCTGAAAAGTGTGGGGTCGCCAGTTCGATCCTGGCTCTGGCCACAAATCAACCCCCTTCTTCAGAAGGGGGTTCTTTTGGTTTTGTAGAAATGGTTTAATGGGCCACATGACTACTTCTGTTGCACACCAAACTGACACCTCCCGTTTCGTAATTGCCGTTGATGGGGAAGAGGCCGGCTTCGCGGAGTACGCCGACACCGCAGAAACCCGCGATTTCCACCACACCGTGGTCCACGAGGGCTTCCAAGGCCAGGGCCTGTCCAAACCGCTCATCAAGGCCGCTCTGGAGGATGAATCCACCGTCGGTAAGCGCGTCATCGCCAGCTGCTCTGCCGTCGCGGGCTTCATCGAGAAGAACCCGGAATACCAGCACCTGCTCGAGAACTAAAACCTAAAAGTGGACCCCACGTTCGTGTGGGGCCCACTTTGCCGCGCTTGGCGACGTCGCAAAGCAACAGCTAGATGTAGTAGTCCGGGTCGACCAGTTTGATGCACTCGTCCTTCTTGCGCGGCCTATTTGTGGCCGGAATGCCGATGGCAATGTGCTGTGCCGGAACGTCCTTGGTGACGACCGCGTTTGCACCGATAGCGGAGCCCTCACCGATGGTGATAGGGCCCAGCACTTTGGCACCAGCACCGATAGTGACGTTGTCCTCAACGGTGGGGTGGCGCTTGGTCTGAGTAAGAACCTGACCACCCAGGGTGACGCCGTGATAAATCATGACGCCATCTCCGATTTCGGCGGTCTCACCAATCACGATGCCCATGCCGTGGTCAATGAAGAAACGGCGGCCAATGGTGGCTCCAGGGTGAATCTCAATGCCAGTGAAGAAGCGGTTAATCTGCGCCAGAATTCGTGCAGGGCCACGCCATCCGCGCTTCCACATCCAGTGACAGATCCGGTGAACCCAAATCGCGTGCAAGCCTGAGTAGACAATGGCATTTTCTGCATCACCACGGGCAGCTGGATCATGATCACGGGCGTTCGCCAAATCCTCGCGGATCATCTTCAGGATGTTCATGTGGTTCATACTACTGTCATAGAAAAAGCACCCACCAAGAAGATGGGTGCTTTAAATTCAGAAAGCTTATGCTTCGCGGATGTCCTCGAAGAGGACGGTGGAGACGTAGCGCTCACCGAAGTCCGGCAGGACGACCACGATGGTCTTGCCCTTGAACTCTGGGCGTGCAGCCAGCTTCAAAGCAGCGGAGACGTTCGCGCCAGCGGAGATGCCAACGAGCAGACCCTCGTCGGTTGCCAGCTTGCGGGAGGTTGCGATTGCCTCCTCGTTGGTGGCGGTCAGGACCTCGTCGAGAAGCTCGCGGTCGAGAACCTCAGGGACGAAGTTTGCGCCGATGCCCTGGATCTTGTGCGGACCTGCGTGACCCTCGGAAAGAACAGGGGAGTCAGAAGGCTCGACTGCAGCCAGGTGCAGGTCCGGGTTCTGGGACTTCAGGTAACGGCCCACGCCGGTAACGGTGCCGCCGGTGCCCACGCCTGCGACGAAGGCATCAACCTTGCCCTCTGCGTCCTTCCAGATCTCCGGACCGGTGGTTGCCTCGTGGATCTTCGGGTTTGCCTCGTTGGCGAACTGGGAAGCGAGGATGGCGTTGTCGGTGTTGGCGATAATCTCGTTTGCCTTGTCGACTGCGCCCTTCATGCCGGCAGCACCTGGGGTGAGGACAATCTCTGCACCGTAAGCGCGCAGCAGAACCTTGCGCTCGTTGGACATGGTCTCCGGCATAGTGAGGATGACCTTGTAACCCAAGGTGGCGCCAGCGAAGGCAAGTGCAATACCGGTGTTGCCGGAGGTTGCCTCAACGATGGTGCCGCCTGGCTTCAGCTCGCCGGATTCAACGGCGGCGTCGATAATGGCCTTGCCAATACGGTCCTTAACGGAGTTAGCAGGGTTAAAGGACTCAACCTTAACGAGAATCTCGGCGTCGAGACCCTCGGTGAGGCGGTTGAGGCGTACCAGCGGAGTGTTACCGATGGTTTCTAGAATGTTGTTGTAAACAGCCATTTTGTGGACTCCTTGGGAAATCTGTTCTTGCGTACCCCAGTCACTGTACACCACGCCACTAGACCAAGTGGTATATAAGTTCTGTACCGATCATTCGGGCACCGTTTGTTGGATTCCGATCAATGTTTAATGGTAAGGCGATTTATTATTACCCCCGTTCGCCGGTTATACTGCGGTGAAGGTGTTCTTTTACCCCCGAATTGTGTGGTGGGTATGGGTGCACCTACTGGTTACCCCCAACTAGGAGAGATTCTCATGGAGCCGCATCGCCTCAAAGATGATGACGAAGCCGTACGCGCCGCCCTGTCTTCCCTGAAGACCGCAACCGGCATTCCAGTCACGATGTATGGAACCCTACTTCCTGATAACCGCCTGCAAATCACTCAGTGGGTTGGGCTTCGCACTCCCGCTTTGCAAAACCTCATTATCGATGCCGGTGTAGGCGTCGGTGGTCGCGTTGTTAGCACACGGCGCGCGGTTGGTGTCTCGGACTACTCTCGCGCGACGACCATCTCGCACGAAAACGACCGTCACATCCAGGACGAGGGCCTGCACTCCATTGTTGCTGTTCCCGTTACTGTGCAACGCGAAATTCGTGGAGTGCTTTACGTGGGTGTCCACTCGCCGGTGCGCCTGGGTGACAAAGTCATCGAAGAGGTGACCATGACTGCCCGCTGCCTGGAGCAAGATTTGGCAGTTAACTCCGCTATGCGTCGCGCCGACGGCGGCAAGAGTGGCGCAGCGCGCGGCCATGTCATGAACGGTGCGGAGTGGGAGCAGGTTCGCTCCACGCACTCCAAACTGCGCATGTTGGCTAATCGGGTTGAGGATGAAGACCTGCGCAAGGAGCTTGAAGCTCTGTGCGACCAGATGGTTTCCCCGGTGCGGGTCAAGCAGTCCACCAAGCTTTCTGCCCGCGAACTCGACGTCTTGTCCTGTGTCGCGCTCGGTCATACCAATGTGGAGGCCGCAGAAGAAATGGGCATTGGTGCCGAGACCGTTAAGTCTTACTTGCGCTCTGTGATGCGTAAATTGGGCGCACACACTCGCTACGAAGCGGTCAATGCTGCCCGTCGAATTGGCGCTTTGCCCTGATAGATTCATCTTTTTAGACCGGATGCCCCTGAAGCTTGCAGAAGTTTTTCAGGGGCATCCGGTAGTTTAGGGAGATGTGAAAGACCAATTTATTGTCTCCGGCGGTGCTCGACTCGAAGGCACGGTTGTGGTTGATGGCGCAAAGAATAGCGTTCTCAAGCTCATGGCCGCAGCCCTTCTCGCAGAGGGCACTACGACGCTGACCAACTGTCCGCAGATCCTCGATGTGCCCCTGATGCGCAAAGTTCTTGAAGGTCTCGGCTGTGAAGTGGAAATCGACGGCTCCGTAGTTTCCATCACGGTCCCAGAGAAACCGCAGTCTAATGCTGGTTTTGATGCAGTCCGGCAGTTTCGCGCTTCAGTTTGCGTGCTCGGCCCACTGACTGCTCGGTGTGGTCATGCCAAGGTAGCGCTGCCTGGCGGAGACGCTATTGGTTCGCGACCTCTCGACATGCACCAATCGGGTCTGGAAAAGATGGGTGCCCGCACACGCATTGAACATGGTGCTGTGGTTGCGGAAGCTGATGGACTTCATGGTGCAAGCATCAAGCTCGACTTCCCTTCGGTGGGTGCTACGGAAAATATCCTTACCGCCGCAGTCTTGGCAGATGGAGAGACCGTTCTTCACAACGCAGCGCGCGAACCCGAGATTGTCGACCTGTGCACGATGCTCAAGGAAATGGGTGCAAATATCGAGGGGGAGGGAAGCTCTACCATCACGATACGGGGTGTGGAGAAGCTGCATCCAACCGAGCATAAGGTCATCGGAGATCGCATCGTTGCGGGCACGTGGGCCTATGCGGCGGTTATGACGCAAGGCGACATTACGGTCGGTGGAATCGCTCCGCGCCACCTTCACCTGCCACTAGAGAAGCTGAAGTCCGCCGGCGCGGAAATCGAGGCTTATGACAACGGTTTCCGTGTCTGCATGCGCAAGCGTCCAGTAGCGGTGGATTATCAGACTCTGCCTTTCCCGGGATTCCCCACTGACTTGCAGCCGATGGCCATCGGTCTTTCTGCGATTGCGGACGGCACCACCATCATCACCGAGAACGTCTTCGAGTCCCGCTTCCGCTTCGTGGACGAGATGCTGCGCCTTGGCGCCGATGCACAGGTGGACGGTCACCACGTGGTGATCCGCGGCCAGGAAAGGCTGTCGTCCACGCATGTGTGGAGTTCCGATATTCGTGCGGGCGCCGGCTTGGTTCTTTCCGCACTGTGCGCGGATGAGGTGACTACGGTGCATGACGTCTTCCATATTGACCGCGGCTATCCCAATTTTGTGGAGAACCTGAAGCGTCTAGGAGCTACCATCGAGCGCACCCAAGAGCCCGAGCTTTATTAAACGCTTGACGACGTCTCTTTCACTCCCCAGCATGCACGCCAAAAGGCGTTGTGTGCTGGGGATTTGTGTTGGTTGGATGTGGTGTGTAACTTTATGTGAGTCAGCGCGACCGACAGCGCCCCACAGTCACGCAGTGACTGGCTGAAGTGGCGGGAGGAAAACAGGCCCTGACGAAAATAAATTTTTTGCTCATGATGAGCTGTCACCATTCAAATGGTGTCTGTTCGTTGTGTGGCGATGATGTCTGAGAACTCAATAGTGTGCCAAT